>DASPNQ010000012.1:0-13533 GCA_035626435.1 Vicinamibacterales bacterium | reverse complement strand
CCAGAGCAAGCGGCAGTCGTCGCACCGGCACCCGCCGCGCCAAATGCACCGCAAGCGCCGCCGGAGGGTGCGCCGACGCCGTCGACGCTACCGCCATCGACGCCACGGACGCCGGTGCAGCCCACCGCACAGAAACCGACGAGTGCGGGCACCGTCCCACCACAGACGGCTAAACCGGGGACCAAGCCGGCACCGGCGGCGGCAGGTGTGGCTGCGGTGTCGCGCGACGCCGAAGCCGCGCAGCGTCTCGACGTCGCGAAAGCAAAACTGTCGAACAATTTGCACGAGCAGGGCCTCGCCGACCTGCGCCAAATCATGAACGATTTTCAAGGCTCGCGCGCCGCGGCGGAAGCCGCCTTCCTCACCGCGGAGGTGCTCGAAAAGGGCGGGCGTCTCGACGATGCGATGGCGGCGTACGTCGAGTTCGAGAGCCGGTATGGCGACGATCGCCGCAGCGCCGACGCGAAACTGCGCCGCGCGATGATTCTCGGCCGGCAACGACAGCCGAAGGCCCAGGCACTCGCCTATCAGCTGTTCGGCGACATCGCGCGCGATTATCCTGGTTCACCGCAGGCCGCAGCGGCGCTTCAGAACAAAGTCAAGATCGAGACGGATCGCCGCGAGCTGCGTGGGATCGATCCAGTCACCAAGCTCGAAGTGCCGGCGGTAATGATGACGCTGCGGTCGATGATCGAGCAGTTTCCCGACGCGCCACAATCGCTCGCCGCGCGAAACCGGCTGGCGATGATGTACAGCCAGATGAACCGCCACGCGGAAGCCGCGCAGGTCCTCGAGGAGCTGGCGAAGTTCGGCGACAACCCGATGGACGTGTGGTTCAGGCTCGGTGAGTTGTACGAGCGACGGTTGAACGATCCCGCCCGGGCCCGCGAAGCGTACGCGAAGGTGCCGCCAGGATCACCGCGCTACAACGAGGCGCAGCGGAAACTGAATAGAAGATAGCCTTCGGCCTTCGGCCTTCAGCTATCAGCTTTCAGCTATCAGCTTTCAGGGGACTTAATCTCGATCGTGCCGGTGACGACGTCGATTGAAATCACGGGTTCGCCGTTCCCGATCGTCGCCTCGCCCCAGCGCGGACCCCAGCTGTCTTTGACCCGTAGTGGAATTTCCGACTTGATGTGACCGTTCAAGGCCAGCGCCAGGATTCGCGCGTTGGCCGGGCGCTCGGCGAGCGTCAACCTGACGTCGCCGTTGAACGAACGGAGGCGCAACAAGCCGTTGTCGGACAAGCGTGCCGCTGTCAGCGTGATCGATCCGATCTCACACGACAACCGCAGGATCCCGGAGACGTGCTGTCCGTCAATGGGCCCGCGTCTGACGTCGCCGGTGAGGCTGCCGCTGAAACCGCTCATCGACAACTTGCCTTCGAGAATCGAGATCCGTTCGATCAATGCCGTGCGCGGTACGCGCAGGACGATCGCGGTCGTGAGCGCGGGATCGGTGCCCTCGTCGATTTGCAACGCGCGGATGACGATCCTCGACGGCGTGTCTTCGAACTGCAGCGGCAGCCGAGCAAACTGCGCGGCCGCCGGCGCGCGGCGTTCGATGGTCAGCTCCGCCGTATCGGCGCGGTCCCAACCTTCGAGACGGACCGAGCCCACCGTCAGCTCGATGGTGACGGCTTTGCCCTGCGGCAGGGCAACGGTGTGCGATTGGCGATCGGTAACATCGGCCGTCGCGCCTCGCGCGATGGCCGATCCGTCCGGCAGGAAAAGTGCGGCTGCGAGGACGATCCACACGCGCGCATTATACTTCCCGGTATGCGACAGGCCGGGCTCGCGCTGCTCCTCGTCGTGACGGCGGTGGCCGGATCGGCGGCGCAAGCCTTGCCCGACCAGCCGATCTCGCTCGCCAACGGCCGCGTCGTCATCGGCGCCGAAGTCACGGCAACGTTCGCACCTAAAGATCCCGGATTCTTCAATTACACCAGCTATGAATTCAGCGCGCTTCGCAATCTGCGGCTTGGCGTCTCCACCGAGATCAAAGCTACAGAGCGGCTGCAAGTGCTGGGCGAAGTCCGTCTCGATCATGGCCGCGTGCTCGAGGCCTACGGCCTGTACGTCCGCATCCGGCCGTTTCCGCGACGCCGGTTCGATATCCAGGCGGGCCGCGTGCCGCCCACCTTTGGAGCGCTGTCGCGCACCGCGTATGGCACCGGCAATCTGCTGATCGGTCAGCCGCTCGCGTATCAGTACCTCACGTCGATTCGAACCGACGCGCTGCCGGCCACCGCCGACGACTTGCTGCGGATGCGTGGCCGGGGATGGCTGTCGAGTTTTCCCGTTGGCAACCACAGGCCAGGCCCCGGGGTGCCGATCGTCAACACCAGCCGGTGGGACACCGGCGTGCAACTCCACGGGGTGGCGGGAATTTTCGAGTGGACGAGCGCCCTAACCGCGGGATCGCTGTCCGATCCGCGCTTCGGCGACAACAACCACGGACGCCAGCTCGCCGGACGCGTCGTCGCCAGGCCGTGGCCTTCGACGGTGCTTGGCATGTCCGCATCAACGGGTGCATGGTTGGACCGCTCGCTCGACAATCACCTGGCGGCGCCGGCCGGCGACCACGGCGCGCGGCAGACGGCCTTCGCCGGCGACGCGGAATTTTCCGCCGGACCGTTCCTGGTGCGCGGCGAGGCGATTCGTTCGTCATGGGAGATGCCAGCCGTTCGCTCGTGGCGTCTCGATCGTCCAATCGTCGCGATCGCCACCCTGATCGAGGGCCGCTACAAGTTTGCGCCGGGCGCCTACGTCGCCCTGCGTGGCGATCGCCTCGACTTCAGCCGGGTTCGCGGCGCCGCGGGTCCCGCGGAATGGGACGCGCAGACGTGGCGTCTCGAAACGGCGGTGGCCTATTCGCTGACGCGCGCCATCACCGTCAAGGCGGCATGGCAGAAGAACAGCCGCGATGGCGGACGCGTACGAAAGGATGCGTTGGTCGCGGCGCAGGTGATGTATTGGTTCTGAAGGCGCTCGCCCTGTTCGTGGCGCTCGCCATGCTTGCCGATCCCGCTCGGGCCCTGGCGCAGGCCACCGGCGGGATTCGCGGCCGCCTCGACATCCGTCGCATCGCGCGTCCGACGGAGCGGCGGCCGGACGTGGCCACGCCAGGAGCGCCGGCGCCTCGTGACGTTCCCGACCTGCGCCGCGGCGTCGTCTATCTCGAATCCGCACCGCGGTCCGCCTTCGATGAGCGCGATCCGGGTCGCGCGGTGATGGATCAGCGCAACGAAACGTTCGTCCCGCATGTGCTTCCGGTGATGGTGGGGACGGTCGTCGAATTCCCGAACAGCGATTCGATCTATCACAACGTGTTCTCGCTCTCGCGCGCGAAGCGGTTCGATCTCGGCCGCTACGCCGCCGGCAAATCGAAGAGCGTGCGTATGGATCGCACCGGCGTGGTGCGGGTGCTGTGTGACATCCACTCCCACATGAACGCCTTCATCCTGGTGTTCAACCATCCGTTCTTCGACGTGACCGACCTTGATGGGCGCTTCGAGCTGCCGGCGCTGGCCGCCGGCACCTACACGGTCGTCGGTTGGTACGAGGGCGAGGCGCGCGTCAGCCGCCCGGTGATCGTGCCGCCGAACGGCTGGGCAGAGATCGACCTCGTGGTGCCGTAGTGCGCGTGCTCGGATCGATCACCAATCGCATCTTTCTGGCCAGCGCGCTGCTGGCGATGCTGGCGATCGCTGCGGCCGTGTATTTCGTCAGCGAGCGGCTGACCGCGCAGACCGAGAGCGAGCTGCAGCGCGACTTGACCGAGGCGGCGACGCTGGTCGATGACCAGCGGCAAACCCAATCGGAGCATTTTGCGCGCACCGCCACGCTGATCGCCGATCTGCCAAAGTTCAAGGCGGTCGTCGAAATCGGCGACCGCCCCACACTTGCGCCGATCGCGGCCGATTACGCCAGTAAGGCGGGCGCGGATCTGCTGGTGGTCACGGGCAAGCGCGGCGAACAACTGGCGCTCGCCGGCGCGATCGCCGCGCAACCGCCGCCTCCGACCGACGTCGCGCTCGCCGCCGGCGCACCCGGCGCCTCGGCGTTCTGGACGCATCCCGCGGGCGTGCTCGAAGTCGTCAGCGTGCCGATCACGCTGGAACCCGAAATTCTCGGACTGCTGACCGTCGGCTATCTGCTCGACGACCGGCGCGCCGCACAGTTCAAAGCGCTGACCGGCGCCGACATCGCCTTTGCGATCGACGGCGCGGTGCGCGCATCGACGCTCGGCGCCGCCTCGAACGGCGCGCTGGCCTCGCTGCTCACGCAGACCGGCGCGACCAACGTCACGATCGGCGGCGATCAATACGTCGCTCTCGCCCAGCCGCTGGGTCCGAAAACCGGTCCGCGCGAGCCCACCGCAATCGTGATGCGCTCGCGCAGCGAGCGCGTCCGCACGCTCAATGCGATTCAAGCCGCGCTCGGCGGCATCGCGCTCGGCACCACCCTGCTGGCCATCGTCGTCAGCTATGGGGTGGCGCGCACCATCACGCATCCGCTCGCGTCGATCACCGATCACATGCGGCAGATTGCGGCCACTGGGGACCTGACGGCGAAGATCCCGACCAAGCGTCAAGGCGGCTGGGATGACGACGACGCGCACGTGCTGGCGACGACGTTCAATACGCTCACCGATTCAATCGTGCGGTTTCAACGCGAAGCCAATCAGCGTGAGCGGCTGTCGTCGCTGGGCCGCCTCTCGACGGTGATCGCGCACGAGGTCCGCAACCCGCTGATGATCATCAAGGGCGCGTTGCGGACGATGGCGCGCGACGGCGCCACGGCCGCCGATGTCCGCGATGCGGCCAAGGACATCGACGAAGAGATCGACCGCCTGAATAACCTCGTCAACGACGTCCTCGACGTGGCGCGGCCGATCCGCTTCGACCCGGCGCCCGCCGACGTCAACAAAGTCTGCCGTGATGCCGCGCAGGCCGCCGCCGCCGGCATGACACACGCCCGCGTCGAACTGCGGCTGGCGGATGACGTCCCCGAGCTGGTTACCGACAGCGAGCGGATTCGTACCGTCCTCGTCAACCTGTTGATGAACGCCGACCATGCGGTGGAAGGCTGTGCCGACGCCACGATCACGGTGATCACGCAGCGAATTGGCGATCGCCGCGTCGCCATCACCGTTCGCGATACCGGTAAAGGCATCCGCCGCGACGACCTTTCGCGCATCTTCGATCCGTACTTCACCACGCGCAGGGCCGGCACCGGACTCGGCCTCGCCATCGCCAAGAATATCGTCGAGGGACTCGGCGGATCGATCACGGTGTCGGCCGCGCCCGGCGCCGGCACCGATTTCCGCCTCGACATCGGCGATGCCGCCGCGCCACACTCATGACGATGGCCGGCAGCATCCTGCTCGCGGACGACGAAGAAAAGATTCTGAAGACGCTCGGTCGCGCCTTGCGTGACGATGGCCACGACATCGTGACGGCCGCCAACGGCACCGAGGCGTCGCGTCTGCTCGGCGAGCGATCGTTCGACCTGCTGATCATCGACTTCCTGATGCCGGATCGAACGGGCCTGGACGTCATCCGCGATCTCGCGGCGACGACGCCGGACAGCGAACGCCCCGCGGTCATCATGATGACGGCGCACGGCAGCATCGAAAGCGCCGTCGAAGCCATGAAGCTCGGTGCGCGCGACTACCTGCAGAAGCCATTCGACGTCGACGAGCTGCTGGTGCTGGTGCGGCGGGCCCTCGAGGATCAGCGCGCGCGCAGCGGCCTGCATTATCTGCTCAGCGAGCGCGACGATGAGTTCAACCATTACGGCATCATCGGCCGCAGCCGCGCCGTCCTCGACGTGATCGCCCGCGCCGAACTGGTCGCCGAGTCCAAGAGCACGGTGCTGGTCACCGGCGAAACCGGCACCGGCAAAGAGCTGGTCGCCCGCGCCATCCACGCGCGCAGCGCGCAGCGCAGCATGCCGATGATCAAGGTGAACTGCGCGGCCATTCCGGAAACGCTGCTCGAATCCGAGCTGTTCGGCCACGTGCGCGGCGCATTCACCGGGGCCACGTTCACGAAGAAAGGCCGCTTCGCACTGGCCGACGGCGGCACAATCTTCCTCGACGAAATCGGTACCATCTCGCTCGCCGTGCAAGCCAAATTGCTGCGCGTCCTCCAGGATCGCGAATTCGAGCCGCTTGGCGCCGAGCGGACGCAGAAGGTCGATGTGCGGGTGATCGCCGCCACCAATCGCGACTTGCGCCACCTGGTCGCGGACGGCAAGTTTCTCGAAGACCTCTACTACCGGCTGCACGTCATCCCGATTCAGATGCCGCCGTTACGGGAGCGACGCGACGATATCCCGCTGCTCGTCGACCACTTCGTGCGGCGGTTCGCCGAACGCACGGGCAAGGACATTGCCGGCGTCGACGACCGGGCGATGTCGGAGCTGACTCGCTACGACTGGCCCGGCAACGTCCGCGAGCTCGAAAACACGATCGAGCGTGCCGTCGTCCTCGCCACGACGCCGGTGCTGACCAGCCGGACCGTCTGGTTGATGAGCGCGACGGCGACGCCGGCGGCGGCGGCGGTCCCGTCGTTGAAGCTGCATCAGAACCTGGAATGGGCCGAGCGCGAAACGATGCGGCGCGCCCTGGAGCAGGCACGCGGCGTGAAGAAAGACGCCGCCGAGTTGATGGGGATCAGCCAGCGCGCGCTGAGCCACTATCTCGCCAAGTACCGCATCGAATAGCGCTGCTGCGCGATGCTGCGGCCCCCGTCGACGTCAGGCCGCCAGTTACGCTGAGCGTAAGCGATTACGTTGACCGGTGATCGCATCACGGTAAACGCCGCAATCCACGAGTAAAACCGCGCGGCACCGAGCTTGCTTATACGGGGGACAAGTGTTCGTATCGCTGACGAATATCAAGGACGCAATTGCCGCGGCGGGGACGGCGCTCTTGCTGGGAGCGGCAGCGATGTCTCACCAGCAGGACCCCGCCGCGGCTTCTGCGCCCCCCGGCGGGCTCGCGATCGCCCAGCCGAGCCGCGGTGAAGTCCAGAGCGAGCCTCGCATCATCGAGGTGGTCGCCAAGCGCTTTGCCTTCGAGCCGGCGCGCATCGAGGTGGTCGAAGGCGAGCGCGTGCGGCTGCTGGTCAAATCGGCCGACGGCGTTCACGGCATCGAGATCAAGAAGTTCAAGATCAACAAGAAGATCCCGCGCGGCGGCGAGGCCGTGACGATTGACTTCGTCGCGGCGGCCGCCGGTGAATTTCCCGTACTCTGTTCAGAGTTCTGCGGCAACGGCCATGAAGAAATGAAGGGCACGCTGGTCGTCGCCGCGAAGAGCGCGCGGTAGGAGACCGCCATCATGATCAGTCTGCGCCCGCTGTACTGCACGCTCGTGATCCTCGCGAGCGCGACCGCCTCCTTCGCCCAGAACGCGACGCCCGACTCGCCGCCGCCCGCAGCCGCACCCGCCAGCGAAACGCCGGACGATCCGGATCGCGATCCCAACGACAACCAGCCGGACTTTTACGTCGCGACGCTGCATACCAACCTGCCACTGCCGAAGGGCGGCTGGAATTTCCGCCTCACGCATCGTTTTTTGCGGCCGCTTGGCGAGGGTGACTTCGGCGATCTCGCCGCGCGCATGTTCGGCCTCGACGGCGGCGCGCAGATCGGCCTCGATTTCAAGTACGGCGTAGCGCGCAGCTTCAACGTCGGCCTCTATCGCACGTCCGACCGCACCATCCAGTTCTCCGCGCAGTACGATGTGATCCGCGATGGCGCCGCGCCGTTCGGGTTCAGCGTCGTCGCCAATGTCGACGGCACGGACAATTTCAGCGACGAGTACTCACCGGGCCTCGCGCTGGTGTTCTCGCGCGAGCTCGGCGGGCGCGGCGCGATTTATCTGCAACCGTCCTTCGTCAACAATACGCGGTTCGCGCGGGTCAGCGGCGACGACTACACGGTGATGTCGGGCGTCGGCGCGCGCGTGCGGCTCGGACGCAACTCCTACCTGTTCGCCGAAGGCTCCCCGCGCGTCGCCGGTTTCACGCAGGGCGTCACCCACGCCAGCTTTGGGTTCGAGCAGCGCTATGGCGGTCACGTCTTCCAACTCAATGTCTCGAACGGCGCCGGCACGACCCTGGCGCAGGTTGCCCGCGGCGGGTCGCCCGGCGACAATTGGTATCTGGGATTCAATCTCGCAAGGAAATTCTTCTGATGATCAGAGCGATCTGGCAGAGCGTGGCGGCGGCGGTAGTGATTGCGGCGGCAGCCGCGGCCTGCGGGGGCGGATCGAGCGGGGGTGGCACCACCACGCCAACCTCTCCCACCACGCCGACACCGACGACGCCGACGACGGGCACGCCCACTGATTCGGCGACGATCACGATTGGCGCCGACGGCCGCGTGTCACCCTCGACGGTGACGATCACGCGCGGTGGCCGCGTGACCATGATCAACAATCACAACCAGTCGCACGACATGTCGTCGGATCCCCATCCGGAGCACACGCAGTGTCCGGAGTTGAATCAATGGGGATTCCTGACGTCGGGACAGCAGCGCACGTCCGGCAACCTCAACACGGCGCGCACCTGCGGCTTCCACGATCACAACCTGCCTGATAACACGGGCCTGCAGGGCCGCGTCATCATTCAGTAGTCGTAGACGCCTTTGCCGACTTTGCGGCCGAGCCGTCCCTGCGCGACGTGCTGTTCGAGCAACGGGCATGGGCGAAACTTTTCGCCCAGCGTCCGGTGCAGATACTGCAGGATGCTGAGCCGCACATCGAGACCGACGAGATCGACCATCTCGAACGGTCCCATCGGGTGATTGAGACCGAGCTTCAACGCCTTGTCGATGTCGCGGGCGCTCGCCACGCCTTCCTGCAGCATGTAAAACGCCTCGTTGCCAATCATCGCGTTGATGCGGCTGGTGACGAACCCCGGCGACTCCTTGACGAGGACGGTCTCCTTCCCCATCTGTTTTGCCACCGCTTCCATCACCGCAATGGTCTCCGGCGTCGTATCGGCGGCCTTCACCACTTCGATCAGCTTCATGCGATGCACCGGATTGAAGAAGTGCATGCCACCCAGCCGGCCGGGCTGCGCCAGTACCGCGGCCATTTCGCTGATACTGAGCGCCGACGTGTTCGAGGCGAACACCGCCTGCGGCGGCGCGGCCGCTTCGACTTCGGCAAACAGCCGCAACTTCAGGTCGATGTTTTCCGGCGCGGCCTCGATGACCAGCCCGGCATCGCGCACCGCGTCGGCAATCGACGTCGTTGTCCGCAGCCGCGCGCGCATCGCGTCGGCGTCGGCGGTGGTCACTTTGCCGAGCTCGACGCCCTTCTGGATGACGCTCTCGATCGCCGTTCGCCCTTTCGCGACGGCGGCGTCCGACACGTCGTACATCACCGTGGCGTAGCCGGCGGTCATCGCCGCGTGAGCGATGCCATGGCCCATCGTCCCGGCGCCGAGGACTGCGACCGTCCTAACGTCCACTGAACGTCGCCTTTCGTTTGTCGAGATTCGCCTTCAATCCCTCTTTCGCATCCTCGCTCTCGAACAGACGCTGCTGCAACTCGCGCTCGAGCGCCAGGCCTTCGCTGAATCCGGATTCGAGGCCCGACTGCACCGCCCGCTTGATGTGGCCGACCGCTTTAGCAGCCTTGTTCGGCGGCGTGAATTGCTTTGCGTACTCGTGTACGGCCTCGCTGAAGGTCCGCCCGGCCAGCTCGGCATCACCCCACACGTGATTGACGACGCCGAGGTCCCTGGCCTCGTCGAACGACCACAGCCCGCCAAGCGCCATCAGCTCGATGGCTTTTGCTTTGCCGACCAGCCGAGCGAAGCGCTGCGTACCGCCGGTGCCTGGCAACACGCCGAGCGCGACCTCCGGCATCCCGATCTTGCCGGCGCCGTGCCGCGCGATGCGAATGTCCGCGGCCATCGCCACTTCGAGACCGCCGCCCACGGTATGACCGTTGAGCGCGGCGATCACCAGTTTGGGCGTCTGTTCGAGGCGGTTCAGCGTTTCGTTGGCATGCAGGCAGAAGTAGTACTTGAACGCGGGATCGGCGTCCTTGAGCATGCCGATATTGGCGCCCGCGCAGAAGAATTTCTCCCCCGCACCGGTGATCACCATCACATGAACGGCCGGATCCATCCGCGCCTGCAGAATGGCGTCATCGAGCTCGCGCATCATCTCGTAGGAGTAGGTGTTCGCAGGTGGATCGTCCAACGTCAGCGTCGCGATCCCATCGGAAGACGTGTAACGAACCTTCGTCATAATCGGGAACGTGGCATCGGGAGCCATGCACCGCAGAGCGCAGGTTCCGCTCCCGGCGGCGGCGTCCGTCAGGCCTCCGTCCTCACATACTCGAAGTCGATCGGTTGACGGTTGATGCCGCGCTGCGGCGGCGCGATGTAGTTCGCAAACTGCCCCGGCTTGTACACCGGGGTCGCCTGAATGCTGTGCAAATAGGCTTTGTCTGCCGGCGACGGCAGCCAGTCGTACTTCTTGCGCTCCCACTCTTCGGCGCTGAGCGGGTTGCCCCAGGGGTCGAAGTGCCGTCCCGCATAAACGCCGACCTTCCGGTTGAAACGGCGTGACGGCAGCACCAGGCGTTCGGACATGCCATGCGCCTCGAGGATGCGCTTGTTCCAGCGGTCGACGCCGGCCTGGCAGTCGCCCACGTACCAGTCGCGGAGCACCTCGTTCAGCGCATTGCGCATCGGCACTTCCTGGCGGATGATCCGGCCGCTGTCGTCGAGCATGTCGAGCATGTACAGGTTGGCGGCGAGCACGTGATCGTCCTCGAACTTGTCTTCTTCGGCGCGGCCCTTCAGGCCATTCGCAAAATACGTCGCGGCATTGCTCGACACCTCGCTGCCGTGGAGATCGAGGCTCTGGCTGAACCAGAAGTTGATGAACTTCTGAATCAACGGCAGATCGATGCCGCCGTTCTTGCGAACGTCGCCGGAGTACCCCGATTCCCGCAGCAGCTGGCACGTCCGCTCGAGGATGCGCCCGACGCCGGTCTCGCCGACGAACATGTGATGCGCCTCCTCGGTCAGCATGAACCGGGTCGTGCGCGACAGCGGATCGAGCGAGCTTTCGGAGAGCGACAGCAGCTGTGACTTGCCGTCGCGGTCGGTAAACATCGTGAAGGCGAAGAAGTCGAGCCAGGTATCGATCGGCTCGTTGAACGCTTCGAGCATGCGCGGCGTGTCGCTGTTGCCGCTCCGCCGCTCGAGCAGGGCCTCGGCTTCGTCGCGGCCGTCCCGTCCGAAATACGAGTGCAGCAGGTAAACCATCGCCCATAGATGACGGCCTTCCTCGACGTTGACCTGAAACAGGTTGCGCAGGTCGTAGAGGCTCGGACAATGCGCGCCAAGCGAGCGCTGCTGCTCGACGCTCGCGGGCTCGGTATCACCCTGAATCACAATCAGGCGACGCAGCTGATTGCGAAACTCGCCGGGAACCTCCTGCCACACCGGCTGCCCTTTGAAATCACCGAAGCCGATGCGGCGATCCGGGGTCGGCTCGGCGAGGAAAATTCCCCAGCGATATTCCGGCAACCGGACGTAGTCGAAGTGCGCCCAGCCCGCCGCATCGACGCTGACCGCGGTGCGCAGGTAGACCTGATGGCTGTCTTGAAATCCGGGCGGCCCCATCTCGCGCCACCAGTCAAGATACGCGGGCTGCCAGTGTTCGAGCGCGCGCTGGAGGCGCTTATTGCTCGAGAGGCCGACGTTATTGGGAATGCGATCAGCAGAAATCATGTCGTTCTCCGAACGTTCGACGCGCCCGCCGCGTCGCTGCTAGGTGCGTTTGAAATCGAACTGCGGCCGGCCCTCGCGCCCGTAGGTCATCAGCGCGCCCTTCTCGCCGACTGCGTTCGGGCGCTGAAAGATCCAGTTTTGCCACGCGGTGAGGCGGCCGAAGATCTTCGTCTCCATGGTTTCGGGGCCGGCAAAGCGCAGGTTGGCTTCCATTCCGGTCAGCGCATCGGGCGAGAACGCCGCACGCGCTTCGATGGCCATCCGCACCTCGTCGTCCCAATCGATGTCATCGGGAGCGGAAAACACCAGCCCCGCGGCAAGCGCGGCTGGCGCATCAAATGGCCCATCATGCGCCAGCACCTTGTCGACGGTTTCTGGCTCGCCCAGAAAGCGAACTTGTAACCGTGACAAACCGTTACTCATCGGGTAGGCGCCGCGGTTCATCACCGACAGGGCAATCGTGTTGTCCTCATCCGGGTGATCGATCATGTACGCGCGATCGGCTGCCAGCGCCAGCTCGAACAACGTCCCGGCAAATGCGTTGCCGGGCTCGATCAACGCAAAGAAGCTGCGCGACGTCAGGTCCATCCGCTTCAGCGTGCGCCGGATCTGTCCGATGATCTCGCGCACCAGCCAGTGCGACGCGTTCGCATGCAACACGTCGTCGACCGCAAGCACCGCGGCCGGATCGCCGACAGCGCGCACGATCACGGTGCCGATCTCCGGCTCGTTCAACCGCAAGCGCAGCAGCGCATCGTCCAGCTCCCGAAATGCTCGCAAGGCCCACGACGAATCGCCCGCCTGGAGGTACGCCTCCGGCGTCGCCGGTTGAGGTGAATCCGGCGCGGCTACCGTCAGTTCGCAGGTGCGCTTGACCCGGTCGATAACACCGGTCACATAGCGGTAGTCGATCCGGTCGCCGGCGATCGAGGGCGACAGCGGCCCGAGGCTGATCCCTGGACCGGCGGCGGGGCGATCGGACTTTGCGGCGAGCGCCTGCGCGTGCTTTGCGACGGCTTCCTGAAACTTGCTAGTCGGATACGTTGCGTCGACAAAACGTCCTTCGACAGCACGCTTACCGCGAACGCCCTCGGTGAGGGTGCTGAAATCATCAGCCAGGTCGCGGCGCACTTTGCGCTTGTCGACGACGCGCGTGAGCCCGCCGGTGCCGGGCAGCACGCCAAGCAGCGGCGTTTCCGGCAGCGCCACCGACGCGCTGCCATCATCAACGATGATGATTTCGTCGCACGCGAGGGCGAGCTCGTAACCGCCGCCGGCGCAGATGCCGTTGATCGCGGCGATGAATCGAATGCCGCTATTGGCGCTCATGTCCTCCATGCCGAGCCGGGTCTCGTTCGTGAACTTGCAGAAGTTCACCTTGAAAGCGTGGCTCGAGCTGCCGAGCATGAAGATGTTGGCGCCGGCGCAGAAGATGCGCGGCTTCAGACTGGTCAGCACGACGGCATGGACTTCCGGATGCTCGAAGCGAAGCCGCTGCAGAATGTCGGCGAGCTCGATGTCGACGCCGAGATCGTACGAGTTCATCTTCAGCTCGTAGCCCGGCCGCAGGCCACCCTCTTCCTTCACGTCCATCGTCAACGTCGCCACGCGCCCGTCGATCGCGAGCTTCCAGTGGCGGTACCGCGACGGATCCGTGCGGAACTCGACCGGCGCCGCGCTGTTCGTCGTCTCACTCATGGTGGTCCCCGTTCAACCGAGAATGACCCAGAGGGCGCGCGCCTTCCGGGTGCCGACGTTCT
>DASPNQ010000011.1:0-15491 GCA_035626435.1 Vicinamibacterales bacterium | reverse complement strand
GGCGGCCGCCGCGGTGATGATGCTGCCGATCCCGCGCAGCGGCGTCTATCGGGGCGTCGATGGTGTGGACGACGCGCGCGCCGTGCCGTGCGTCGAGGAGATCGTGATGACCGCCAAGCCGGATCAACAGTTGCTGGCGTTACCGGAGGGAGCGAGTTATCTCGGATTCATCTTCGCAAGGGCGGCCGGGCCCGAGCAGGCCGAGCGCGCGGTGCGCGATGCACACGCGCGCTTGAAGTTCAGGATCGATCCGTTACTGCCGGTCGTCTGAGCCGCCCGCTACTTGGTCTGCTGCGGCACGAAATCGGGCGGCAGCGCCGACCCTTCGCCAAAGAAGAAGTCTTCCATCTGGCTGCGAATCAGCTCCTGGCCCTCTTTCTGCCACGGCATCAGGCGGTATTCATTGAGGATCATCTTCTGGCGATCCTCCCAGAGCTTCCACGCCTGCGCCGAGACGTTCTCGAAGATGCGCTGGCCGATCTCTCCCGGCCAGGGCGGCGCGTCGAGGCCGGGCAGCTCCTTCTGAAACTTCACGCATTTCACCGTGCGCCCGCTCTTGTTGCCAACCGATTCGTTCGGGCTCGGAGGCCCACCACACATTGCCATGGCTGAATTGTACCGGGAAGACACGCTTGCGGGAAGCGATCGTTGTCCGAAAGATGGCCGAGTGGCTATGCGCCCGGAATGGGTTCTTTCACGCGGCGCGGCTTGTAGACGTCGCAGTTCTCGCAGTTCCTCACGTCGAATTCGTAGCGGACAACCGGCCAGTACATCGGATGCGCGCAGTAGGCGAGCTCGCCGTCGACGATCGTGTGCAGTCCGAGATCCTCCGGGAAATCGCGCGTGCGACGGGCATACCAGCACGTCCGATGTCGCTCTTCCGCGTCCACGAGCGGATTGTAGCCGGAACGTGTACCTCTGGCGGAGAGGTATTCACCTCACCAGGCCACTCTCTTGCCGATCACTGTGTCGCGGGAACGTAGAAGTCATCCTGCTTGTAGGAGTGGCAGCGCCGATAGCCCCGGGCGGCCAGAAAATCCAGGATGTCGGTCCGCTTGGGTTCCTCGTCGTTATGCTCGATCGCCATCGAGCCGAATCGATACCGATCGAAGGGGATCCCCTTCAGCGCATCGAGCTCCGCGCCTTCGATATCGAGGCTGAGAAAATGGATGTAGGACGGTGCATCGGTCTTCTCGAGCACCTCGGCCAGCGTCACCGTCGTCAACTCCACCGCGGGGCTCTTCGCGGCTTCTTCCTTCCACTTGCCGAGCGTGTCGGCGATGCCGCCAAGACCCGAATGGGTGTGGAACTTGACGACCTGACCTGAGGCACTTGCTACCACTTCTCGCACCATCGTGCACGTGCGGTCTTCCATGTGGGTTGGGAAAGGATCGACACAGATCCCCCGCCAACCGCGCTCTTCGAGCGCTTTGGTGTTCGATCCGATGGTGCCGTGGCCCGATCCGACGTCCAGGAAGAAGCCGTCAGCAACATTCGGAAAGATTTTTTCGGTAACCCACTTGTCCTGGCCGATCTCGGATGGATAGGTCCGCGCGCCGATCGCCTCGCGCGCGGTCAGCGAGATCACGCTGAAAAACGGCAGATCACAGCACGCCTGGTTGACGGCGAACTGTTTCCGTATCTCGAACGCACGCGGGCTGTTAGCCATCACTGCGATTGCCGCGATGACGAGCAGCAGGACGGTCAGCCGTTTCAGCATGGCAGGTCGATCATGGCATTGAACCTGGTAATTCTGGAGCCCATCTGTAGCGGATCGATACACACCAGGTAAACCCTTACCTCATCTGACTGGCACGCGATTCGCTTGCTGGGGGCGACAGGTATAGGCGTACTTTCGACCAATGGGAGGTCACCGTGTTTGAAATTCGCAAGGCACGCCGGGGTTTTGCCTCGATGTCACCGGACAAGCAGCGCGAGATTGCCAGCAAGGGTGGGCGAGCCGCTCACGCCAAGGGTACTGCGCACGAATGGTCAGCTGAAGAAGCGCGTCGCGCCGGCCGCAAGGGCGGACAGGCGAGCCGCGGTGGTCGGGGAAAGTTGCCGACGGTAGCGTAACAGCCGCCGATTCAAAGAAAGCCCAATAGGAAACGGAAGAAGGTGGAGTTTACCCCCTCCGCGCTTCTTCCTTTTCCACTTGCACGCGTGCATCGTTGAAGCACGCACCTCCACCCAGATCCGAGAGCGTATCCGGCGTCAAGGCGTTGGTCGTGTAGCCATTGCCGGTATGCCGCCGCCACACGCCTTTCGGCATCGCGACCGTCCCCGCTTTCACCAGATGCGTCAGTCGCGCGTTGACGCGCACTTCGCCGAGCGCGTTCCACATCCGGATCGCATCGCCGTCTTCAATGCCGCGCGCCGCCGCATCGTCAGGATGCATTTCGAGCTGCACTTCCGGGCGCGATAGTTCGCCGAGCGTGGAGCTGATCGTTCGCTCGCTCGCCGGCGAGATCAAGGCGAGCGGGTAGTCGGCCGTCGCCGGATCATCCTGGTAGCCATACAGGCCTTTGGGAGCCTGCTTGTCGAGCGCCGCGGGGAACAGATCGACTTTGCGATCCTCGGTCTTCGGAAAGACGTCGACGAATTGAACGGGCCGGCCGCCGTGCGGCGCTCGCGCTTTCCAGTGCTCGCGCAGGTCGTCGCCGATCTGCTGGGGGAGGCTCGCGAGCACGGTAAGCATCGCATCGAGATCGTCTTCCGGATCGCCGTCAACGGTGAGATCGAGCCGCCGCGCCAGATCCATGAAGACGTCAGTGTTCGATCGCGATTCGCCGACGGAGTCGATCACCGGTTTGCCGAGCTGCAGCGTGATTGGGCCATAGCCGCGCGCGAAGTCGTAATGTTCGAGGAACGTGGTGGCCGGCAGGACGACGTCGGCATAGGCCGCGGTGTCGGTCATCACCTGATCGAAGACGACCGTAAACAAATCTTCCCGCTCCAGACCCTTGATGACGCGCTTTTGATCCGGCAGGATCGCCACCGGGTTGCAGTTGTAGACGAACAGCAGATTGATCGGCGACCCTTCCGGCTCGGTGAGGATGCGACCGACTTTGTTCATGTTGATCGCGCGGGTCGGCGGTTCCTGATCGGTGAGCCAGGTCCGATCGATGTCCCACGAGGCCGAATTGCTCATCGAATAGCCGCCGCCACGTACGCCGAACTTGCCGGCTACCGCCGGCAACGCCAGCACCGCGGCCGCGGCACTGCCGCCGTTGCGATTGCGTTCGAGACCCCATCCGCATTTCACCAGAGCGGGTGAGGCCTCGACGTAGCGCTCGGCAACCGCGCGCAGCACCGTCGCGTCGACGCCGCTGACGTCGGCGGCCCGCTCGAATGTCCACGGCTTTGCTTTATCACGCAGCGATGCCGCGCCGCGCGTATGCGCGTCGAGAAAGGCTTGGTTGGCGTGACCCTCCTCGAACAGGAATCGATGCAGCGCCAGGGCGACCGGCAAATCGGTGCCGGGCCGCACTGCGAGGTGCACGTCGGCCTGGCGCGCGATCCCGGTGGCGCGCGGATCGACCACGACGACAAAGGCGCCGTTCTCCCGCGCCTGTTTGAGATACGGCATCAGGTGGATGCCGGAAACCGTCGGATTGACGCCCCAGACAATGATCATCCTGGCGTCGGGATAATCCTCGTAGCTGACTGACGCCATCTTGCCGTAGAGGCCGAGATTGGCGGCACCGGTCGGGGCGGCACAAACGGTGCGCAACAGCCGCGACGTTCCGAAACGGCGAAACACGATCGCGTCCGCGTAATCCTGCGTCAGAAAACCGTTCGACCCGCCGTAACACAAGGGCAGGATGGTGTCGGCGCCACCCGACGCCTTCGCCGCCTGCATCTTCTCTGCAATCAAATCGAGCGCATCGTCCCAGGTCACGCGCTTGAACAGGCCTGAACCTTTCGTGCCACGGCGGACCGCGGGATAGAGCAGGCGATCGTCACCATAAACACGTTCAGGAAATCTCCGGACCTTGGCGCAGATGTATCCGCTCGTGATGTGATTTTCTTCGGAGCCGTCGATCTTGATGACGCGCCCGCCGCGCACCGTGACGTCGACCGTGCACGCATCCGGGCAATCGAGCGGGCACGCGGTGGTGACGACGGACTCTGGTGGCGCGACGCCGGGCTTGGGCATGCACTTAGAATAGAGGAGATGCCAGGCCTCCCCCAAGTGATCATCATTGGCGGCGGCTTTGCGGGACTCGACGCCGCGCGGCGGCTGCGCAAGGTGCCATGCGACGTGACCCTCGTCGATCGGCACAATCATCACGTGTTTCAGCCGTTGCTGTATCAGGTTGCGACGGCCGGCCTGTCCCCCGGTGACATTGCGTCTCCGATCCGCTGGATTCTCCGCAAACAGCAGCGGCTTCGCGTCCTGCTCGCCACTGTCGAGCGCATCGATTCGGCGGCGAAACGCGTGCATCTCGACGGTGGCGCCGTGCTGCGCTACGACTACCTGATCGTCGCTCCCGGTGCGACGCACTCGTATTTCGGCCGCGACGAGTGGAGCGCGATCGCGCCGGGCCTCAAGACGCTGGACGATGCGCTCGCGATCCGGCGAAAGCTGCTGCTGGCGTTCGAGGAAGCGGAGCGCGAGCCGAATCCCGTTTATCAGCGGCGGCTGCTGACGTTCGTGATCATCGGCGGCGGACCGACCGGCGTGGAAATGGCCGGCGCACTCGCCGAGATCGCGCGACATTCGCTGCGACAGGAGTTCGACGAAGTTGATCCCGCGATCGCCCGCATCTTGCTGATCGAGGCCGGGCCATCGATCCTGCCATCGTTTCCCGATGCTCTCCGCGCCTCTGCTCGACGCGCGCTGCGGCGCCTGGGTGTCGATGTCAGGGAAGGGAAGGCCGTGACCGCCGTTGAGGACGGCGCGGTGTGGATCGGCGACGAACGGATCGAGGCCGGCACGATCTTGTGGGCCGCCGGCGTCGCTGCGTCACCACTGGCGCGCGATTTAGGGCCGAACCTCGATCGCGCCGGGCGCGTCATCGTCGATGCCGACTTGTCGGTGCCCGGCCACCCCGGGGTGTTCGCGGCGGGTGACATCGCGTCCTTCTCGCATCAGTCGGGAAAGCCGCTACCCGGGGTCGCGCAGGTCGCCAAGCAACAAGGCCGTCATGCCGCAGCCAACATCGCACGGTTGATCGCCGGGGAGCCGACCAAGCCTTTTCGCTACATCGACCCCGGCAACATGGCCACGATCGGGCGTAACGCAGCGATCGCCGACTTCGGATTTCTGCGCGTCTCCGGTTACCTCGGATGGTTGCTGTGGCTGTTCGTGCACATCATGTTCCTGATCGGCTTCAGGAACCGCGCGTCCGTCCTGCTGCAATGGGGCGCGGCGTATCTCACCCACCAACGCAGCGTGCGTCTGATTACACGGAACCAGCCATAGGTGGCTGACAACTCGTGCGAACACGGTCCGCGCGCGTCTTGGGTACGAATGTTCTTCATGCCTTGCGGCTCTTGTCGCGTCTCTCATGGAGAAGAGTCTCTTCGTGCCCTTCGTGTCCTTCGTGGCTAGCAGCGATAGTAACGAACTACACTGTGCGTGGAGAGGACCCCATGCTCAGAGCTATGACGATTGGCGCCGCGCTGGCGATGACAATGGCGGCGGTGTATGCCCAGAACGTGCCGACGGCAACCTGCCAAGGCTGCCCGGCCACCTACATCTCGAACGAAGAGCTGCAGGCGTACTTGAAACGAGCGATCGCACGCAGTCAGATCGACCAGCAGGTGCGATCGGTCGACATCGGCAAGAGCGGCGTGGCGATCGGGATGGTGCATCGCACCAGGCTGGATAAGCCGCAGGCCAACTCCGTCGCCGAGCACGATCAAGTGAGCGAGGTGTACCACGTCATCTCGGGAGCCGCGACGCTCGTCACCGGCCCGGACCTCGTCAACGCGCAGCGCCGTCCGGCGACTAACGAGAACGTGCGGCTGCTCAATGGGCCGGGAAGCAATGCCGAGTCGATTCGCAACGGCGCGACGCATCAGTTGAAGGCGGGCGACGCGATCATCATCCCTGCGGGTACGGGCCACTGGTTTACGAAGATCGACGATCACATCACCTACCTGATGATCCGGATTGACCCGGATAAGGTCGTGCCGCTGAAGGACGAAGCGGCGTCTAAAGCCTACCTGTCGGGCCAATAACTGGTATTCTCCTGACCTCGGGAGAGCAGATTCACGTGTACGCCGGAGCCGCGGTCGGACCCTACCGAGTTGTTCGCCAGCTCGGTGCTGGTGGCATGGGCGTTGTGTGGCTGGCCGAAGACACCCGCCTCAATCGAAAGGTCGCGTTGAAGATGGTGAAGGCGGCTGACGCCGACACCACCGACGGGCGAGAACGGCTGATGCGCGAAGCGCGCGCCGCCGCCGCTCTGAATCATCCGCACATCGCCGCCGTCCATGACGTGCTCGATCTCGCCGGGCAGGTCGTCGTGGTATTCGAGTACGTCGAAGGCGAAACGCTGTCGGCGCGGCTGCACGACGGGCCGCTCTCCGTTGCCGAGGCGGTTGAAGTGACGTGGCAGCTCGCCGATGCGCTGGCCGCGGCCCACGCACACGGCATCATTCATCGCGATTTGAAACCGTCGAACGTCGTACTGGGTCCGGACTTCCGTGCCAAGGTGCTGGACTTCGGCATCGCCCGCATGGTGCCGGCGGGCGCGGACACCTCGGGAAGTGCGGCGGGAACGATCGGCGTCGGCCTCGTCGGCACCCCGGGCTACGCCGCGCCGGAGCAGTACCTGTCGCGCCATGTCGACGGCCGCGCCGATCTGTACGCGCTCGGCGTCATCATGTTCGAGATGATCGCGGGACGCCGCCCCTTCCCTGGCGACGACGCGGTGACCCTCGCCACCTCGATTCTTCGAGATGATGCGCCGAATCTGTCGTCGCTTGGTGCGCGGGTGCCGCCGGCGCTCGAGTCGCTGATCGGCAGCCTGCTGCAACGCGATGCGGCAAAGCGCCCCGCCTCGGCCGAAGACGTGCTGGTTGCGTTGAGTCCGCTGAGGGACACCGAAACCTCGCCACTGGCGCGACGAACGCTGCCGCTTCGCCGCCGCGTGCCGACGGGGATGCTGGTTGCCGCGATCCTGACCCTGGCGATTCTTGCCGCGATCGTCGCGCGTCTTCAGATCAACGAGCGGCGCCTGGGGCCCGACGCGCCCGTCGTCGCCGTGCTGCCGCTGCAGAACATGAGCGGTGACGCGGCCAATGACTATCTCGGCGCCGGGCTGGCCGAAAGTCTGATCACGAGTCTTGCCGGCGTCCCACGGGTGACGGTGCTGTCACGATCCGCGGTGGAGGAGAGCCGCCAGCAAAATCCGGATCGTGCCAGCTTCGTTCGTTCGCTTGACGCCAGCTACATCGTCTCCGGATCGGTGCAGGCGGTCGCGGACCAATTGCGCGTCACCTTGAATCTCGAACGGCCTGATGCGTCGGTCGCCTGGGGCAAGACCGTCGAGGCGCCCGCACGCGACTTGTTCGCGCTGCAGACGCGCCTCGCCAGCGAACTGACCAGCGCGATTGCCGATCACACGCCGTCGGGCGAGCTGGCCGCGCCAGCGGCGCCGATCACCAGCAGCGACGCCGCGCAGCTGGCGTATTGGAAAGGCCGCGCGCTGCTCGACCGGCGCGAGTTGACGGGGAACGCGCGCGCCGCCATGGCGGAATTCGAGCGCGCGCTCGTCGCGGATCCGAAATTCGCGAGCGCGCATGGCGGCCTTGCCGAATCGCAGTGGGCGATCTACCAGCTCACCAACGACAAGGTGTGGGCGGAGCGCGCGATGGCGTCGACGCGCGCGGCGATTGCGCTCGAGCCCGATCGACCCGGCGTCCGCTACATTGCCGCGCTGACCGCGTTCCGCCTGGGCGACCACGCCACGGCGCAGGCCGAGCTGAAACGCGCGCTCGAACTCCAGCCGACCTACGAAGACGCGATTCGGCTCAATGGCGCCGTGCTGATGCGTCAAGGCGACATCGACGCCGGCCTCGCCGAATTCCGCAAGGTGATGGCAATGCGGCCGAACGCGGTCGCTGTCTACAACGACATGGGCGTCGAGCTGTTCAACGCGTCACGCTTCGAAGAAGCGCTCCAGGCATTCGACAAAGCCATTGCGCTGTCGCCGGGGTCGGCGATCGTCTTGAGCCGGGCCGGCGCCGCCGCACAAGCGCTCGGCGATAACCAGCGCGCGCTGTCATATTACGAGCAGGCCAACGCCATTCAGCCACGCGCGGATACGTTTTCGAATATCGGCACCATCCAATACACGATCGGCGACTATGCCAAGGCCGCGGCCGCGTACGAAGGCTCGTTGTTGATTCGGCCGGTCAGCGCGATCACGCACCGTAATCTCGGCGATGCCTACACGCATCTCGGGCGGAAAGACGATGCCCGGCGCGCCTACCTGCGCGCCGTCGAGCAGGCTCAGGAAGAGGTTGCTCTCGGACCATCGAACGCCAGGGCCATCGCGCGGCTGGCCGTGTATCAAGCGAAGGCCGGTGACGACGCCGCCGCGATGCGCAGCATCAAACGGGCGATGACGTTGGCCGCCGACGATCAACAGGTGCTGCAGCGCGCCGCCGTCGTGCATGCGCTGGCCGATCGCACCGGCCCCGCCATCGATGCGATCGCGCAGGCCATCGCCAAAGGGTATTCACGGCGTCTCATCGCAGAGGATGAGGACTTTGCGCGACTTCGACCCATTCCGCGTTTTGCGGCAATGGTCTCAACGGAGCTGAGGTGACACGATGAGCAAGAAGAGGGGCAAGCCGGCGGCCGGCAAGACGCCAACGCGGCGCACGGCCAGAAAGGCCGTCTCGCGTCCGCGCACTGTGGCGCGCTCGGCAGAGACGGCAGGCGGCCGCACCATCATCGCGACGATTGTGCTGTTTCGCACCGAGCGCGGCAACCGCATCCGCACCTCGCCCCAGCGGCTTTACGCGAACCCCGGGGACCACGTCGAGTGGAACGTCGTGAACCTGATCGATGGCAGCGACGTCCCCGTCACCATCTCGTGGCCCGACGGCGGCCCCTGGGGCAAGGCGCCGATCGAAATTCGCAGCTGGGAGCGCAAGCCGTTCGGCAACGCGCCCGCGGGCCGCTACAAGTACGTGGTGAGCGCCATGGGCGCTCAGGAAGATCCGGAAATCGAGCTTCCCGAAGGCAATTAACGCCGCTCGGGTCGCAACACGCGGCCGGCCAGCGCCGTCGCAAACCGGCCGTTCCGCCGCACCACCTCGCCGTTGACGATGATGTCGTCAAAGCCTTCGGCGAGCTGATGCGGCTTGTCGTAGGTGGCCGCGTCGTTCACCTTCGCGGGGTCGAAAATCAGGATGTCGGCGAAGGCGCCGGTGCGCAGCTGGCCGCGATCCTTCAAACCGAAGACGGTGGCCGGCAGCGTCGTCATCGAGCGAATTGCGCTGGAAATGTCGATGGCGCGCCGCTCGTAAACGTAGCGTTTTAACTTGCGTGCAAACGCGCCGTACGCGCGCGGGTGCGGCACGCCTTCGCCCATCGGTACCAGATCGCCGTCGGTGCACGTCATCGTCCACGGCTGTTGCATGATGCTTTCGATGTCGGCTTCGGACATGTTGAAAGACACCAGGCTGGCGTCGCCCTTCTCGAGCAGCTGCAATGCGTATTCTTCCGGCGCGACGCCGGCCTTTGCGGCGAGCTCCGACAGGCGCCGGCCTTCGAACGCCGGCTCGACGCTGTAGCGGCTGATCATCAACGTCTCGGCGCCGCCACGGCGCGCAATGTTCGTCTTGACCTGCTCGCGAATCTCGGCCCGCAGCTCGCCGGTCATCCGCTTGAGCATCGCGTCGCGGCCGCCGACCTGCGCCGAGCGCGGCATCAGCGCGCCGACGATGCCGGTGCCGCTGGCTTCGTAGGGGTATTGATCCGCAAAGACCTGCACGCCGCGCTGGCGTGCCGCCTCGATCCGCTCGATCAGCGTGCGCGACAACCCCCAGCTGGCCGGGCCGAGCGCTTTCATGTGCGACACGACACCGATCACGCCGGCCTGCTCGGCGATGTCGATGACTTCCTGCACGGCGGCGACCACGCCGACGGTGTAGTCGGACTCGTCGCGAATGTGACTGCTGTAAACGCCGCCGAAGGGCGCCGTTGCCCTGGCCATCGCGATCACTTCCGACGTCTTCGAATAGCTGCCGGGCGCATAGTAAAGGCCGCTCGACAACCCGACACCGCCGTCGGCCATGCCTTTGCGGGCCAGCTCCACCATCTTCGCGAGCTCCGACGGATCGGGGTCACGATCGCTCATCGCCATCACCTCGCGGCGGATCGCGCCATGGGGCACGAATAGCGCGACGTTGGTGCCGATGCGCTGCTTCTCGTAGATGGCGCGTTGCGCAGCCAGATCGACCGGCCCGCCGCCATCCGGATTGACGAACACGGTGGTCAGGCCTTGCGCGAGCAGCGGCTGGCCGTGCTTGAGTTCTTCGGTCGCGAGCCCACCACCGGCGTGCGAATGCACGTCGATAAATCCCGGCGTCACGTAGCGATCGGCGGCATCGATCACGGTCTTGGCTGTCGCACCCGGCAGCGCGCCCATCGCGGTGATGCGATCGCCGGTGATGCCGATGTCGGCGCGATACCACGGATTGCCGGTGCCGTCGAGTACCCGTCCGTTGCGAATCAGGATGTCGAAGGCCGCCGGTTGCCAAGATGCCAATGGTGCCAAAGGTGCCAAAGGTGCCAGGAATGCCAGGAGTACCAACCGAATGCCCACGCCCATGGCAGGCATTCTAACTGGCTACGGACGGCTGAGGGCTGAAGGCTGAAGGCCGACAGCTGCCTAAAGCGTCTTCACGTACCGAACGTATTCGCCGCCGAATCCGCGACGCTCGTAGAGCGCACGTGCGCGGGCGTTGGTGACCAGCGCGCTCAGCGTCAACCGATCCGAGCCGCGATGCCGCGCCCAGTCCGCGCAGGCGTCGAGCAGGGCCGAGCCGACGCCTTTGCCTTCGGCCGATTTGGCGACGGCGAGGACCGACAGATGGGCATGCGGACGTTCGTTGAAGTAATCGACGAGCGTGACGAGGTAGGCGACCCCAGATGGCGTGCCGTCGATCTCCGCGATCAGCATGGCTTCGTCTGGCTGGGCGTCAGGTGCTGCAGCGGCGGCGTCTGCGCCGTTGGCATCGAACCACGCTTCCAGTGCGCGTCGATCGCCTTGGATCAGCTCCGCCTTCGAGCGGTGCGCCGGCGCCTCGAACCCGTCAACCAGCCGCTGTGCGAGATCGAGCACGAACCGGCGATCCTGCGGCACCGCCGGGCGAATCCGAATGGTCACTTCTCACCACCGCGTGTCGACATCAGCTGTGAACGGCGGACTCGGGATGATCGGTTCTCTTCGCGTATTTCGCCTCGACGTACTCGTCGAGCAGCCGGTGAAACGCGTGAGCCAACTCGTCATACGTACCCTTGAGCGTCGTCGCATGCACGCCGTCGATGAAGACCGGGCAGTTCGGCGCTTCGCCCGTGCCCGGCAGCGAGATGCCGATGTTCGCGGCTTTCGATTCGCCGGGCCCGTTGACCACGCACCCCATGACCGCCAGCGTCAACGTCTCGACGCCTTCGTATTTCTGTTTCCACTCAGGCATGCGGTCGCGGACGTAGCCCTGCACCGCCTCCGCGAGCTCCTGGAAGGTCGTGCTGGTCGTGCGGCCGCACCCCGGACAGGCGGTGACGCTCGGCGCAAACGTGCGTATGCCCAGCGCCTGCAGCAATTCGCACGCCGCGTAGACTTCTTCGCGGCGATCTCCACCGGGCCGCGGTGTCAGCGACACGCGGATCGTGTCCCCGATGCCTTCGTTGAGCAGTACGCCCATGGCCGACGCCGACCAGACCAGCCCTTTCGTGCCCATGCCGGCTTCGGTCAGCCCGAGGTGCAGCGGCTGGTCGGTCTGCCGCGCCAGCGCGCGGTAGACGTCGATCAAATGCCGCGGCCGCGACACCTTGCACGAGATGATGATCTGGTCCTTGCGAAGGCCTGTCTCGATCGCCAGCTCGGTGGACTGGAGTGCCGACAGCACCATGCATTCGTTGATGATGTCGTCAGAGTCCTTGCCGAGGCCGCGATCGGTGTTCTCCTGCATCTTCGCCATCACCAGCTCCTGGTTCAGGGAGCCGCCGTTGACGCCGATGCGCACGGGCTTGCCGTGATCGATTGCGACCTGGCAGATCGTCGCAAACTGTTCATCGCGGCGTTTGCCCGTTCCGACGTTGCCGGGGTTGATCCGGTACTTGTCGAGCGCTGCCGCGCACTCGGGATAACGGGTCAGCAGCAGATGACCGTTGTAGTGGAAATCGCCAATCAGCGGCGCCGTGCAGCCGGCGTCGAGCATGCGCTGTTTGATCTCCGGCACCGCCGCCGCTGCTTCAGGCAGATTGACGGTGACCCGGACCATCTCGGATCCCGCCTGCCATAATTCCACGCACTGACGCGCGGTCGCCTGCGCATCGGCGGTGTCGGTCATCGTCATCGATTGCACGACGACGGGTGCGCCGCCGCCGACGGTGACGTGACCGACTCGCACGCCGACAGTGCGATGGCGTTTGTGAACGTTCAGCAACTAGTCTTCCTTCCAGTCCGCATCGAGCAGCGACCGCTTGATCTCATCGCCGCGAAACATCGCGAGCTCCAGCGTGTCGTAATTCTCGACGCGGTCCATTTCGTCGTTGGCGAAAAAGGCCACGGTATACGGCGGTCCCCCGGGCAGAACCACCGCATGCGAGCGATCGCGCGTGCTCGGTCGGAACAGCCGCCAGAGCACCGTGGTGCCCGGCGCATCCATATGATTAGGATACAGCCTTCGGCCTTCAGCCTTCGGCAGCTATCAGCTATCAGCTGTCAGCGTTCAGTCTTCAGTTGGTCAGTTTCGCGGGCGGCGGCGTAGAGGGCCGTCAACGTCACGATGGCGCGACGGCTTTCGGCCAGGGTCACGACTGGTGGCGCGCCGTCGAGGACGCTGCGCTCGAAATTTTGAATCTCGCGCACGAATAGTTCCGGCGACCCGGGCACCTCGACGCGTTCGACGTGACCCTGGCGTTCGAGCTCGAGCGTCTCGAGCGGCCCGGGACGAAACGGGTTCGGCACCGTCAGCGCGCCGTCACTGCCGACCACTTCGAGCCACGTCCGATACGGCGCGCGAAAGCCGGCGTAGATGTTCGCCGTCGCCCCTTCGTCGAACCGCAGCATGCCCATGAATTCCTCGTCGACCCCGGCGGGATGCCAGTGCGCAGTACCGAACACCATCTTCGGCTCGTGGCCCATGATCAGTTGCGCGTAGGTCACCGGGTAACCGCCGACGTCCCACAGCGCGCCGCCACCGAGCGATGCGTCGAGGCGGATGTTCACCGACGCATCCAGCGCGAACGTGAACCCTGAAACCACCGCCCGCACGGTGCCGATCGCGCCGTCGGCGAGCAGCCCGAGCACCCGCGCCGTCAGCGGCTCGTGACGATACATGAAGCCTTCTTCGACGACGACCCCGGCCGCGGCGGCCGCCGCCGCGATCCGGTCGACGTCGGCCGCGTCGAGCGCGATCGGTTTCTCGCAGAGCACATGCTTGCCGGCGGCAATCGCGGCCAGCGTCCATTCGACGTGCTGCGTATTCGGCAGGGGGATGTAAACAGCGTCGATGCCGCGATCGCTGAGCAGCGTCTCGTAGCCGACGACGGCGCGGGGGATGGACCATTCGGCGGCATAGGATTGCGCGTGGCCGCGATCGCGGCTCGCGACGGCCACCACCTCGCTTCGTCCCGCCACGCGCATTGCCGGTATGACCCGGCGGTTGATGCGAGCCGTTCCGAGGATGCCCCAGCGGATCACTGTGCGTTCCTCACGATTCGTCTTCAGCCTTCAGCCTTCGGCCTTCAGCGCTTCGGCCTTCAGCCCTCGGCCTTCAACTTGGCGAGCATGCGGCGGTTGAACTCCTCCGACTGTCCGCGTGGGATCGACAGCGTTTTCCAGTCTTTGCCGCGCAGGTGCTTGGCCAGCAGCAGGATTTGATACGCATGGCCGGAGTAGTGCGCGACCTGCCGCGAGATCGCCTTGTATACCGAATGCGGCTCGCCGCGGATGATCACGGTTCGCTGCAAGTCCGCGTCCGTCAACGGCGTCAGCGCATCCCACACGCACTGCCAGCCATGTTCCCACTCCGCCAGCAGCTCGGCGCGCGTCTGTCCCGGATCCTCGAATTCTCGATCGCGCATCCGATCGGGCTTCTCGCCGTCCTCGGTCAGGAAGTTGATCCACCGTGACCGCATGTTGCCGGCCATGTGGCGCATCAGCACCGCGACGCTGTTGGCGTCAGGATCGATCGCGACGTGCAGCTGCTCGTCGGACAGCTGTTCAATCGACTTGTCGGCCAGCTTCTTGGTTTTCTGCAGCTCGTCGAGCGCCACCGAGAGAATTGGAGAGTCAGTAGCCATGGGCGATCACCAGGATGCCTCAGAGGATACCGTGCCGGACGGCAAAGGCGAGAGGAATCAGAACGAACGCGTGAACAGCGCGGTAATGGCTTTCCGGGCGGGATCGGTGATCATGCGCGTGCCGGTGCCCGTGAAGTGGATGTGCTGAATGACCGGCTCGTCGCTGCCGGTGCGGGCATTCCAGGCGGCGGCCTCGCCATCCCACGTGAACCAGCCGTTCTTGTCCTGGTCGAACACGTGCAGCGGCTTGTTGCACAACTTGGCGAACTCGGCCCCCCAGCCGGTGCCGCCGCGCACCGTCTGATCGGGCTGGATCGCGCCGATCACGTAGATCTCCTGCCCGTGGTTGATCTGATACCAGATGCTCTGCAGGATTTTGCGAAACGTCGGGGTGTCGGGATAGCGGCGGTTCATCAGCTTCGAGACATACGCGAGACTGACTTCGCCGGCAGCGAGCTCTTCGTGATTGAGCACACGCAGACCGCGGGTGCGCACCGGCTTGTGGCCATCGAACGAGAAGTTGACCTCCTCGACGCCAAAACTTTCGGCGCACGCGCCGAACGCCGCCTCCGCGCCGTGCGCGCCACCGCTGAACAAGATGACGTCTTCGCGCTTCATCATCGATGGGTTGCTGTCGCTATTCTTTGTCTTCGGGTCCGTCGGGCGTGTCGACGGCGTCCGGGGCATCCGCTACGTCCACGTCCGGATCCTCGTGTTTCATGAAGTCCGGCGTGATGTCGATCGAGTCGTCGTCGTCAGTGCCGTCGAGATCGTACATGCGACCGGTGAACTTGGTGGGGATCGGCCCGCGAGGTTTCTCGTCGTTCTTCTTGAACGGCTTCTTCTTGTCTTTCGGAGGCGCGGGTGGACCAAAGTCCTTCTGCCGCGCGTGCCCGGGGCCATCGGCGCCCGGCCGCGGCGGGCCGCCGTAGCCGCCGGGTCGCGGACCACCGAAGCCACCGCCACCGCCGAAGCCACCACCACCGCCGAA
>DASPNQ010000010.1:0-23986 GCA_035626435.1 Vicinamibacterales bacterium | reverse complement strand
TCCCGCCGTAGCGCGACCTGTCCGCCGAAGCCCGAACGGCGAAGGTGGAGCGCGAAGGCGGACCTCAAGAAGTCCGGTCTCTAGTTCAGACCGCAATCTCAGAAGATGCGGTGACTCGCGGTTCAGCCGTTGCAGACCCGTGGGCAAATTACCGAATTGAGAGCTTTGGAACGCTGTCATGGCCGGTTGGTTGCGCGAGCGCTGGCCCGATCCGTCGCGTTGGGGCCCGTCGTCGGATTGCGACGCCTTGACTCCCCGGCAGGGCCCTACGCTTCGTTCGGCGGCAGGTTGCTCGACGCGCGAACCGCGCCGCGACCTTACCGCCCGTGTCCGGCGTTACGCTGCGTTTGCTGAGCCCTTGGTCGCGAGGGCGGTGTCGCCTATCTCCTTGATCATCCGCAGCAATTTCGCGCGGACGATAGGCTTGGAAATGTAGTCGTCCATGCCGCCGTCGATACACATTTCGCGGTCGCCTTTCATCGCGTGGGCCGTCATCGCGATGATTGGAGTGCGGCCGCCGCGCTCGGCCTCGATGGCACGAATGGCGGCCGTCGCTTCGAGGCCGCCCATCTCCGGCATCTGCACGTCCATCAGGACCACGTCGAAGGTGCCCCTCGAGTATTCGTCGATCGCTTCGCGGCCATTGCGGGCGACCGTGACCGCGTGGCCCGCCTGCTGCAGGATGGCCAGCGCCAGGAACAGATTCACGTGGTTGTCCTCTGCCAGCAGGATGCGCCGCGGTGCGGCCGAGTCACGCGCCACTGCTAGCTGCGGCCTCGGAGCCGTCGCCGCTTTGCCCATTACCGACACGATGCTTCTCAGCAAGTCTGCAGCGCTGATTGGCTTGACGAGATAAGCTGCGACGCCGAGCTGCCGGCATCGTGCCGCATCACCGTATTGACCCGATGACGACAGCATCATCACGGTCGCACCAGTCGCATCGCTCATGTCGCGAATACGCTCGGCGACCTGGAAACCATCCATGCCGGGCATGTTCGCATCAAGGAGCACGAGTAGGTAGGGTGTGGCGGCTTGCGCAGCCGCCGACAAGGCGGCGAGCGCCGCCGGACCGTCATTGACGACCGTCGGCTCCATTCGCCATCGTCTGAGCGTCTTCTCGAAATAACGGCAGTTGACGCCATTGTCATCGACGATCAACACGCGCAATCCGGCGACGTTCATGGATTCAGGCTCTGCCGCCGCGGCGGCCGCTACGCCGAAGCGAGCGGTCACATGGAACGTGCTGCCGGTACCCACGATACTGTCCGCCCACAAACGGCCACCCATGAGTTCGACCAGCTTGTCCGAGATTGTCAGACCAAGGCCCGTTCCCCCGAAGCGGCGCGTGGTCGAGCCGTCGGCTTGACTGAACGGTTGGAAGATGAGGTCGAGCTTGTCTGCCGGGATGCCGATGCCGGTGTCACTCACCTCGAAATGCAACACGCTGCCTGCAGCGGTCTGCTCGGCGACACTGACGGCGACTACGACGTGCCCTACCTCCGTGAATTTGATGGCGTTGCCAACCAGGTTGGAAATCACCTGGCGCAGCCGGCCGGCATCGCCAATGAGCACCTCGGGTACCTCGGGCGCGACGTCGCAGATGAGCTCGAGACTCTTCTGATGAGCGCGTACTGCCAGTGGCCGGACCGTCTCGGACAGCAAATCACGGAACCGGAACGGTAACAACTCGAGCTCCAGCTTGCGCGATTCGATTTTCGAGAAATCGAGAATGTCGTTGATGACGGCAAGCAGGGAATCGGCCGAGGTCTTTACCATCTGCAGGTACTCGCGCTGGTCGGCAGTCAGATCCGTATCGAGCGTGAGCTCAGTCATGCCGATCACGCCGTTCATTGGCGTCCGGATTTCGTGGCTCATGTTGGCCAGGAACTCGCTCTTGGCGCGGTTGGCGTCCTCGGCGCGATTCTTGGCCGCCAGCATTTCAACATTCGTCCGTTTCAGCTCCGCGGTCCGAGCGTCTACCTGCTCTTCGAGCTGATCGCGGTGGGTTTGCAGCATCTGGTCCCGGATCTGGATTTCGCTGAGCATCGCGTTGAAGTCGTCGACCAGTCCACCGACTTCGTCGTCGCCATCCTTGCGGGCGCGCAATTGAAAGTCCTTGTCCTGCGTAACGCGCCGTGCAATCGCCGCCAGCCCGACGATCGGACCCGAGATGACCCTTTGCAGAAGAGCGGAGAGCGCGAGCGACGCCAGGAAGCACACGACAATGACGAGCCCGGTGACGACAAGATACGAGGCCAGACGTGATTGCAGCGGTCGGGCACTCGATTCAACGTAGAGAGTGCCGAGCCGCTGGTCGTTGAACTCGATCGATCGAGCCACCACGACGCGTCCGTCGACGAACGTCGGCGCGGTTGTTGCTAACGGCGCTGTCGTGTCACAGACGCGTCCACTGGCGCTGTGCGACGCAGTCAGCGCGCCAGAGGCGTTATAGAGGCACGCGTAGGCCACGGCATCCTTGAAAGCCAGGGCGGAGAGGACCTCCTTCGCCGAATCGCGATCATCGAACGCCAGCGCCGCGGTGGTATTGGCCGCGATCACCCGTGTCGTGCTGTTGAAGTCTTCCGCGAGGGCGCGGCGAAACCCGACGTAGTCAACGGTGATGCCAAGGGCAAGCGCGAGGACCAGGGTGACCGTGGCTGTGGCCATGGTCACCATCATCAACTTACGACGAATCGAGGCGCGACGGATCTGAGCGGACAGGTAGGCGATCATTGGGGCGCCTTCACGATTTTCGCGAGACTGAGTAACTTGGAACTGATTCGAAGGTCGAGCTGCTGCGATCGAGCCACATTGATTTCAAACCGCAGCTTCGATTCATCCGTATAGAAGCGCACGACGCCGCCCATCTGGGCGAATCGCGGGGTTGCGCCGACCGTCAGTACCGGAGCGTCGGCGACCCGCGACAGCAGGGCAGCCGCCAAGCGATCATCGCTGACGCCGATGTAGAGGATGCCTGTTCGCCGCAGATCGTCGCTCTCGTCCAATGCTCGCACCGCGATCTTGCGGCCGTTCGCAGTCCGGCCGTCAATCATCTGCAGTGTCGTCGCAAACGCATCGTCTCCGATTACGCCGACCAGTAATGTGCCGTTGGGCATCACGGCGGCTGGCCATTCGACGAACATCGAGAAGTTATAGAGAAACCCCGCGCGGACTTGCGCGTCGGTCAACCCATTCGCCGCTGCACCATTGACCGACGAGACGACCAGCAACAGACACGCGGTGGTCATGCACCGTTTCAGAATCGCCATGTGCTGAGCACCGAGATTTGGCGGCGAGCGGCACCAAATGCCACACCGCCGCTCACGTTCTTGAACTCCACGTGCCGACTATCGAGGAGATTGCGCCCGTGCAATGCCACGTCCAGCGTCGGCAGCACGCGCCAGCCAAGCCGCCCGTCGATCCGCCGGTAGGATGGGACCGCGTCAGACGTGATCCGGCCGGCCCAATAGAGCGTCGCCTCAGCATCCAGCCCGTGTGGCAGCGCGAACAACGACCGCACGGTGCCCTGGTGTCGCGGCGTGGCCGCGTCATATGCTGCGTCGGCGAAATTCCGGCTGTCGGCACTGAGGCGCGAGGCGACCGTAAACAATGCATAGGTGCCGACCAGTCGCCAGCGCGAGATCGGCGAGACGGTCAGCAACAGTTCGCCGCCAGCCGTCGACGCACGCAGCTTGTTGTCGAACACGACTGGCATGACCAAGTGAGGCACGCCGGTGGCGACGAAGTGTGGCGTCCCGATCTCGAGATTGACGGCATCGTCATAGCGATTTCGGTACGCGGCGGCGTCGAGGCTGATACGAGGGGCCGTGAAACGGTAGCCCAGCTCGTAGGAGACCATCGATTCCTCCTGAAGCGCGGGATTGCCGAACAGCTGCCAAATCATCGGCACCCGGCCAGGCACCTCAAACATGTTCACGAACATGCCGCGTTCGCTGATCGACGGGGTCCGCACGGCCCGCGACGCGGCGGCCCACACCGACTGGCCGGATGACACGTGCCACAACGCGCGCGCAGTCGGTTGCCAATGCCACCCGGTTTGGGTAAACCGCTCGGCCTTTGCTCCGAGGGTCACGACCACTCGATTTCGTAACAGCGTGACATCGTCTTGCATGAATACGCCGTTCTGCGACTGGTTGAATCCGTCCGGCGTGATGTCGAACGTCGCCGACCCTTTGGTCCGATTGTCGGAGCGACGCAGTGTGGCCCCCCACGTCACCTCATGCGGCCCCTTGCGGCCGGCGGCATGCTGCAACGAAAGCTCGACGACGTCGCTGTCGAGTGTGAGGATCGAATCCGAGCGGCCCACTCGCATCCACGACGCTGAACTTTGTAACGTGCCGCCGTTGCCCAGCGAACGTGTCCACTTGGCGACAGCTCGCAGTGTGTCGCTGACCGCTGCCTCCTGCTTTTCCTGCCTACGCAACGGGATCGACGACACCACGGTGGTGCTGGTGGACCACGAGCCGCCGTGATGTGCCGCCACCTGGAAGTCCAGGTTGTCGCGCTCTGACAAGTCGATCGCAAACCCGCCGCCGAGCCGCACCCGGTTCCAGTTGTCGGTTGTCATGTCCGGGGTCACGGCATCCTGGTCGCCCCCGCCGACATAGGCGTGGTAGCGCGCCTGCGAGCCAAGCGGCGAGCCGTAGCGCAACGCGCCGGTTGACAGGCCAAACGACCCCAGCGTGGCGCTGACGGCGCCGCCGCGCGCGGTTGGTGCGCGCGTGATGATATTGATGATGCCATTGACGGCGTTGGCGCCCCACAGGCTCCCGCCTGGGCCGCGCACCACTTCGATGCGTTCGATCGAATCAACCGGTACGTCGAGCGCATCCCAATAGACGCCGGAAAAAATGTCCGAATACACGCTCTGCCCGTCGATCATCACCAGCAGCTTGTTGGCCCAGCGGCTGTTGAACCCACGCACCGTGACCGCCCATTTGTTGCCGTCGATCTGGGCGACCTGAACGCCAGGCACCAATCGCAGCAGGCTCGGCACGTCGGTCAGGCCCGAACGACGAATGTCGTCGCGGGTCAACACGAAAGCGGCCGCCGCCGTGTCCGAGAGACGGCGGTCGCGCCGGGACGCGGAACTCACTTCGACGTCCATCAGTTCGTCGATACTTCGCAGCCACGCCGGGTCGTGGGTCTGGCCAAAGCTGGCCGACGCGTGCGCCATCATGGAGACGCCGAGAAGCAGCATCCCGAGTCGTTTCGAGGAAATCGATTTGCGTGTCATGTCAGGTCCAATGGATCGCCGATTGCCGATGCGCGCCGTAACTGCAACAAAGAGTCCACCACCAGCCCCCAAGAACCTGAAGGAATTCGCGATGTCCGGATGTTTCCGAGTGTGCGCACACCGTGCTGCGTGCGCGGAGAGGAGACTGCCGCTCACTTTTCCGATCCGATCGCGACGGCTCAGCGGAGAAACTGCAGGGCCTCCGTAACCGTCTCGAACTCGCCACGGATTCGCGCGGTCAGTTCGGTATCGACGCGGCGCCGGTGGCAGGTTGCTCCAACGTTTCTGCCAGTGCCGCCATCCGCACCGCTCCGATCGCCGTGCACATGCTTTGTGCCGCGCCGCACACGGCCGTAGAGTCACCGCCGGCCGCTGCGCCATGGAGCCGGTTTAGACGAACGCTCGCATCGTCGATGAAGGCTGGTCGAACTGGAATCCGTCTCCAAATTGTCTCCACGATCCTTAGCACGTGAAACTGTGCTACACATGATTCGTGCTAATCTCGATTCAATCATGAAGACCAATGTCACTCTGAAGCTGGATGCCGATCTCCTGCGCGAGGCGCGAGTCTTGGCAGCCGAGGAAGGGCGGTCTATCAGCGCCCTTCTGACCGACCGGCTTGAAGCGATCGTAAGGGAGCGAAAGGCCTTCGACAAAGCTCGGCGCCGCGCACTCGCCAGGCTTCGCGAAGGGCTTGATCTTCATTGGACGCCGCCCAAGTCACGCGACGATCTCCATGAGCGATAGGTACTTCGTCGACACGAACATTCTGATGTACGCCCACGACAGCGCCGCGGGCGAGAAACACCTGCGCGCCAAAGCACTCGTCGAGGAGCTGTGGGAAAACAGATCGGGTGCTATCAGCACTCAGGTCCTTCAGGAATTCGCCGTCAACCTGCGTCGAAAAGCCAAGAAGCCGCTGGACGCAAAGGCCACTCGTGACATCATCGCCGACTACCTCGCGTGGCAGGTGGTCGTCAACGATGCCGACTCGATTTTGCAGGCGCTCGAGTTGGAAGCGCGGTACCAGCTCTCGTTCTGGGATGCGCTAGTGGTCCACGCCGCCCAGATCGCTGGCGCCGAGATCCTGTATTCCGAAGACTTGTCCGACGGACAACAGTACGGAACCGTGCGGGTGAAGAATCCGCTGACCAGTAGCAAGTGATATGGAACAAGGGCAGCTGAACAGACGCCCACTCAGTTGTTCACCGACGGAGTCGAGCCGGAAGATCCCGAAATGCCAATCCTCCGCTTCATCGAGCGATGGAAATTCGAGGATCTGCTTACGGGCCGGATGTACTTTCGCCGAGGGAGAGGGCGGCGCACCGCAGGTACTGGAAACACTGATTGATGCAGGCAACCGTCGCGGATCCGTAGGCAAATTTCCGAATGGAGAGCCCGCATCGTCGCAGCAACAAATCGCCTAGCCCGTCAACCTCCCTTGCCTAATTGATGGAGATCCTCATCAGGATTCGCTGCAAGAAGACGAGGTCGAGCCCGGGCGGAAATTGAAGTCCACCGGCTTCAACAGCTCATCTTGACAACCTAAAGGTACGAACTGGTATCATGCCTCTCATCTTGTCAACCTAAAGGAGAGGCGCGTGGATCGACTGGACATCCCTCAAGGCACGTTGGATCTCATGATCCTCACGATCCTCACGCGCGAACCCATGCATGGTTATGGGATCTCGCAGCGACTCGCAGCGCTCAGCCACGACAGTTTCCAGGTCAATCCTGGATCGCTCTTCCCGTCGCTCTATCGCCTGGAACAAGACGGCAAGCTCAAGGCCGAGTGGCGCGCGAGCGAGAACAATCGCAACGCGAAGTTCTACAAGCTGACTGCGTCGGGCCGAAAGCAGCTCGAACAACATCGGCGGCGCTGGGACCGCATCGCTTTCGCGATCACGAGCGTTCTGGAGGGCGCGTGACTCTTTTCAACCGGCTCGCCTCGATGATCCGCTGGTTGTTCAGACGAGACGCCGTCGAACGCGAGCTTCAGGACGAGCTTCGAACGTTCATCGACATGGCAGCCGCCGCCAGGGAAGACGAAGGCATACTGCCTGCAGAGGCTCGGCGACTGGCCGCGCTCGACCTCGGCGGCATGGAACAGGTCAAGGAACGCGTGAGAACTGGACGGCCTGGTGCCTGGCTGGACGAAATGGCCCAAGACGTTCGATATAGCCTTCTGACACTCGCGCGCGCGCCCGTGTTCACTGCGGTCGCGCTTGTGACTCTCGCGCTCGGGATCGGCGCCAACATCGCCATCTTCACCGTCGTCAACGGCGCTATTTTGCGCCCGCTCGCCTACCCCCGACCGCAGCAGCTGATTTCGATTTCGTCGGAGTTCCCCGCGTTTAGGTCAGTAGCATCGCTTTCGGCAGCCGAGTACGAGGAGTTTCGGACGTTCAACCAATCCTTCGAAGAGGTTGGCGCCTTTGGAACAGGCGGCGGTGGATACACGACGAGCGAGGTCAATCTCACTGCAGGCGATCGACCACTCCGCGTGCGGTCGATGTCCGTGGATGCCCATCTGCTTCGGGCGCTCGGTATTCAGCCCTTCGAAGGACGCTTCTTCAGCGCCGAAGAATCCTCCCGATGGACCGGCACGCTGCCGCCGGCGCTCGCGATTCTGTCCTACGACTTGTGGCAGAACGCCTTCGGCGGACAACCGCGCGTTGGGCGGACGGTGCAGCTGGAGGGACGGCCTCACGAAGTCGTCGGCATCATGCCGCCGGGCATCGACGTCATGGACAACCACACCCAGATATGGCTGCCGCTTTGGGTTCATCCGGCCACCGCTCAAGGTCGCGCGAATCATGTGCTCCGCGTCATCGGACGGCTGAAGGACGGCGTCACGCTCGAGCAAGCGCAAACAGAGCTGACCGCCGTGGTCGATCGCTGGGCTGAGCGCGTTGGCACGACCGAGCATGTGCCGACCAACCATCCTTCGCTAGTCGTTGACCACACGCTCCGCATGCGCCCGCTGCACGACGCGATTCTCGGTAGCGCGGGCCGCTCGATCTGGCTGCTGCAGGCCGCCGTCGGGTTCGTCCTACTCATTGTCTGCGCCAATCTTGCGAACCTGTTAATGGCCCGCGCGGAATCGCGGCGTCGTGAGTTCGCGGTGCGCGCCGCGCTCGGCGCCAGCCAGGGTCGATTGCTGCGGCAACTCCTCACCGAAGGGGCGGTGATCTCCGCCGCTGGCGCGTTGATGGGTGTATGGCTCGCCCAGATCGGCGTCGAGACATTTCTGCGCGCGTATCCGACGAGTATGCCTCGCACGGCCGACGTCCACATCGATGGCTCCGTGCTCCTTGCTGCGCTCGGCCTTTCGCTGGCTCCAACCGTGCTGTTTGCGATCACACCTATGGGGCAGCGCACGCATGGTCTCGCCATGGCGCTCAAGCAGGGCGGCGACAGAGGCGGTAGCCCTGGCCATTACCGCGTCCGCCGTGCGCTGATGATGGCCGAAGTCGCGTTCGCGGTGACACTCGTGATCGGCGCAGGTCTCCTCGTCCGCAGCGCGTTCAACCTGACCATCGTCGATGCCGGATTCGATCGCTCTCGCCTCGTCACCTTCTCCATGACGTTGCCGCAGGCAAACTCCGAGCCCGATACCCGTGCGCAAGCCTTTCAGCGTGTGCTGGAGGGACTTCGCCGTCAGCCTGGTATCCAGAGCGCCAGCGTGATGTCCGGCCTGCCTCCCAACCGGCCCGCCGACGCCATCGGCACGCACATCGAGAACGCCACCTCCGCTAACGGCAACCCGTTGGAAGTCGTGGACTACTACCAGTTCGTCATGGGTGACTACTTCAAGACGATGGGCATTCCGATGGTGGCCGGGCGTGGATTCGAGCCCACGGACGTCTCGTCCGATAGCAAGGTTGTCGTCGTCAACGAAACACTCGCGAACCGGCTCTGGAAAGGACAGAACCCGATTGGACGACGGCTGCGGCCGAATCTGGACGGCACTCTTGGAGCCAGCGTGAGCCCATGGCACACGGTTATCGGCATCGCGAAAGACGTCAAACAGCGTGGCGTCGATCAGCCCGCCGGGACCGAGCTGTACGTCTTCCTCGACCAGCATCGCATCGCACCGTCCACGATGAATGTGGTGGCGAGGACGACGCTGCCGCCGGCGGCCCTGGCAGGAATCATCGAGCGTCTCGTGCGCGAGGTCGATCCGGGCGTCCCGGTCGTGAGGCTGCGCGCCATGGACGCGGTGTTCTCGGAGTCGATTCAGCGGCCGATGCTCGTCGCGGAGTTGGTCGCCGGATTCGCGGTGATGGCATTACTGCTGGCCGCGGTTGGCACCTACGGCGTCCTCTCCTACATGGTCACCGAACGCCGCCGTGAGATCGGCATCCGGATCGCGCTTGGCGCGGCGCGCTCTGCGGTGGTCGCGCTCGTTATGAAGGAAGGTCTGCGGACGACCCTCGCTGGCGTCCTGATCGGAGTCGCAAGTGCGTTCGGTGTGAGCCGGCTCATCGAATCGCTGCTTTTCGGTGTCCGGCCAACCGACGCCGTTACGATCGCGGGTGTCGTCGCGATCATTACCGCGGTCGCCGCGATCGCGTGCGGACTGCCGGCGTGGCGAGCGTCGCGCCTCGATCCGATCGTCGTACTCAGGGCTGACTAGCGCATCGCACTACAGTAGAGTGATCGCCGGCGCCTCGGCGGGCGGTCCGCTCGCTCTGGACGACGGGAGTCCATGCAACCGCAAGTTGCGCTTTCAGGCGAACGATTTCTACGACATCTATCACGCCATCGCGGCGCTGCCGTATTGCGACGTCTTTCTTACCGAAGCTTTTGTCGGCATGATCCTGAACCATCCCCCTCTCGCGCTCGGCAAGGTGTTCGGCACGGAGATCGTCTGGACCGAAAACGACGCGCTGAGACTACTTCGAACACTCCAAGCGCGCACAACACGTAACCTCACGTCGAACGTCTCGCTGTACGCTGAACCGCTTAGGAACCTCAGGCCCTAACGCGTGTTTGAGCGCCAGTGGGTGGATCGAAGGTGGAAGGCCTCACAGCTTCATCGACAACAGCAGTAACCCAGCCAACAATCCCGCCACGGTGTGGTGCTCCCGGTTATGCAGGGCGCGGCGAACGCTGAACGTCCTCTCGACACGTGGCGCGCGCCGTTGGGCGTACGCGTCGTACGCGTCGCCGAATTTTTCGCGAAGATGCGCCTCTTCGCTGCGCATCGCCGCCGTCAATGTCAGCGCGAGATACGTGAGCACCAGCGCGGCGACCATGGCGTTGTTCGCCGCAATCGCGATGCCGATGCCGATCAGCGAGGAGCCGAGATAGAGCGGGTGCCTCGTATAGCGGTACGGTCCTGACTGCGTCACTTCCTTGCTCTTCTCGAGGTGGCCGGCAGCCCACAGGCGAATCAGCTCTCCGACGATTGCGACGCCCGCCCCGAACTGCAGCGATGTCACCGTTGGTGTTGCCAGCCAGACGACGATAGCGGCGAAGATGAACCCCAGCGTGACGCGCCAACGCGCCAACAGCGCTTGCCCACGATGGCGTCGAGGAATGGTCATTTGCCGAGACGCTTCAGGCTTGCCGCGATCACTTCATCAACCGTGATGCCGTTGATGCACGGCGCGCCACGAAGACATTGCCGCTTGTGATGGCAGACACAGACGTTGGCGCGCGACAGCACGATATCTCGCGGATGCCACGGCCCGTTGCGCTCGGGCCACGTCGGTCCGTACAGGCCAACCAGCGGCGTCCCCATCGCCGCGGCGATGTGCAGCGGGCCGGTGTCTCCGGAAATGACCAGCGCCGCGTGGCGCATCAGCGCCGCCACATCGGCGACCGACGTCTCCGGCGCGGCGGTCGCGGCGCCCGACGACGCGGCGACCACCGCGTTCGCCAGATCGCGTTCGGCGGGCCCCCAGGTGACGAGCGAGCGAAGCCCGGCGCGATCGCGGAGCGCGGCAGCGAGCGCGCCGAAACGATCGGGCGGCCAGCGCTTGTTCAGCCAGGCGGCGCCGGGATTGATCACGACATAACCAAGGGCTCCGCCTTCGGTCTCGATGGCGGCGGCAATGTCCGGAGACGCGTGCGGCATCAGTGGTACTTCGATATCAGGCGTTACGATCCCCAGCGCCGCCAACATCGACAGGTTCTTGTGGATGACGTGCGGCTCCGCTGGACCCCCTTGAGGCCCCGCGGCTGCGCGATGAGGCGTGACCGTTTCCGAATAGAGGAACGCGGCCTGGGGCTCCCGGAGATTCGGCGGGTCGAAGCCGATGACACGGTCGGCGAACGAGATGCGCGCCCACGCCGCCGACTTGATCAGGCCCTGCAGGTCGAGCGCGACATCGTAGTCCTGGTTCCACAGGAATTTCGCCGCATCGCGGTACCCCAGCAGTCCGCCGAACGATACGCTGTCGGCAGTGGCAAAACTGCGGCGCGCCCGGACGATGATGCGGCGATTCAGGCCGGCCGCGATCGCGAGTATCGGCGCGTAGTTTTCTTCCACGAGCCAGTCGATCGCCGCGTCCGGTTTCGCCTTCCGCAACGCCGCCAGCACCGGCAGCGCGTGGACGATGTCGCCGAGCGCGCTGAGCCGGACGATCAGAATCTTCATCTGAGCCGCGACAACAGGTCGGTCGTCGAGTGATCTTTCGGATCGCCGACGATGGCGATGCGGCCGCCGTAGGCGCGCACGGTGTCGCGCTCGGGAACGGTGTCGACCGTGTAATCGGTGCCCTTGCAGTGGACGTCCGGTTTGAGGAGCTCGAGTAACGGTGCGACCGTCGTTTCCGGAAAAATCACGACGTAATCGACCGCCCGAAGTGCGGCGACCAGCTCGGCCCGGTCCGCTTCACCGAGGATCGGCCGCGCCGGCCCCTTGAGCGCGCGCACCGAAGCGTCGCTGTTGACCGCGACGATCAAACGGTCAGCTTCGCGGCGTGCGCCGGCGAGATAGCGGGTGTGGCCGACGTGCAGCAGATCGAAGCCGCCGTTGGCGAACGCAATCGTCAACCCGCGCGCGCGATCGGCCGCAACGCGGTCGACGAGCTCGCGTCTGCTGAGAATCTCCCCCATGCGATGGTCAGGCGCCGTTGCCGCGGACGGCGCGGCGCAGCTCCGCGGCGGAGACCGTTGCCGTACCTCGTTTCATCACCACGAGACCGCCCGCGTAGTTCGCGAGACGGGCCGCGGACTCGAACGACGCACCGGCGGCGAGCGCCAGCGTCATGGTCGCCATGACCGTGTCGCCGGCGCCGGTGACGTCGGCGATCTGATCCGAACCGAAGATCGGGATGTGGATGGTCTTGCGATCCGGCTCGAACAGCGCCATGCCACGGCTGCCGCGCGTAATCAGCACGCATTCCATGCGGGTGCGCCGCAGCAGCGTGCGGCCCGCTCGCTCCAGGACCGTCTTGTCATCGTCAATCTTCACGCCGAGCACCTGTTCCACTTCGGATTCGTTCGGCGTGCACGCGGTGAGGCCGCGATAGCGGGTCAATGCATATCGAGAATCGATCAGGATGGGCACGCGGCGCTGCTTCTTGCGCAGCGACGCCGCCAGCTCCGCCACGAAGCGCGGCTGAACCAGCCCCGATCCGTAATCCGACACCAGCACCGCATCGGCGTCGGCAATCGCGCGCCTCGCCGCACGCTCGGCCGCCGCGCGGTGGGCGTCGAGGACCGGCTCGTTCGCGAAGCGATCGATGCGAACCACCTGTTGTTTCGCAGAATGAATGCCGCCGGCAAGAATCCGCGTCTTCACCGGCGTGCGGTAGGCACCGGGCCGGCTCAAACCGCTGCGCGCGACGCTGCGCGGCAGCACCTTGAACAACCGCCGGCCGGCCTCGTCGCGGCCGACCAGGGACACCAAAGTCACCATCCCGCCGAGACTTGCGACGTTGTTCGCCGCGTTGCCGGCACCGCCGGGGACGATCTCGGTGGCGTCGTACTCGAGGATCAGGACCGGTGCCTCGCGCGACACGCGCGCGATTCGCCCGTACACGAATTCGTCGGCAATCAGATCGCCGAACACGACGACGCGCTTGCCGCGGCACGCCGCGATCAGCGAAACGAGGGTCCGGGTGTGTTCGGCTGCGTGTGCGTTCATGCCGACGGTGGCGTCACGCATTATGAAGGATCACCGAGACCGCGTGAATGAGGTTGTCGCACACGGCGTCGACGTGCTGGCCCGGCGGCCGCTTCTGCTCCTGCTCCGAGCCCCATCCCGTGCGCACCAGAATCGAACGCGCGCCGACTGCCTGACCGAGTTGCACGTCGAGCCACTTGTCGCCGACCACCCAGGACTGTTTCGGATCGATTCCGTGATCGCGGATCGCATCTTCGACCATCGCCGGCCCAGGCTTGCGGCACCGGCATTCGACGCTGAGCTCCTTGATCGAACCGCGCGGATGATGGTTGCAGTAATACAGCGCATCCAGATCGGCGCCGCCACCCGCCAGCCGCGCGCGCATTTCGTCGTGGCAAATCTGAATGAAGCCCGGATCGATCAGGCCGTGCGCGATCCCGGATTGGTTGGTGACGACGATCAACGTGTAGCCCGCGCGCTTCAACAGCCGCAACGCATCCGCGGTCCACGGATACAGCTCGAGATCCTCGAGCCGATGCAGGTAGCCGACATCGACATTCAACGTGCCATCACGATCCAGAAAAACGACTCTCTTCACCAGCTCTCTAGCTCCCTAGCTCCCCAGCTCCCTAGCTCCCTAGCTCCCTAGCTCCCTAATTCTTTCAACACGTCGCGCGCGGCAATCTTTCGCATGCACCGATGGTCGATCGGGCACTCTCGCAGCATACACGGGCGGCAGAACACCTCGTGCGTGACGACGACCGGCACCGGCGCGCCCGGCCCGGCGGCGAGCGGCGCGGTGCGGCGTTCGTCCGTCGGGCCGAACAGCGCGATCACCTGTGCGCCGACCGCGGCCGCCAGGTGCATCGCGCCCGAATCGTTGGAGACCACGGCGCGAGCCTGCGACAACACGCCGGCCAGCGTCGGCAGGTCAGTGCGCCCGGAGAAGTCGATGAGGCGATTGATGCGCGTGCCGGTGCGCGGCATCAGCGAAGCAATGTGCTCGCAGACATCACGATCGATCGCGGCGCCAACCATCAACACCGTCCAGCCCCGTTCGTTGATCAGCAATGTCGCCAGCTCGGCAAACCGTGCCGGCAGCCACTGCTTCGCCCTGCCGTACGCCGCCCCGGGCGCAAACACCACAAACGGTTCGTCGACGTCGAGTCCGATCTCGCGCAACACCTGCCGCGCGTGCTGCGTATCAGGGCGCACACACGCGAACGCCGGTCCGGTATCGACATCGAGGAGGCGCGTCAAGCGCTGGTAATAGGCATGCTGGTGGGTCTCGTCGGCGGAACGGGAAGGCAGGACCGGACGCGTCAGCATCGAGCCGCGCATGTCTGTCGCGTAGCCCCAGCGCTCGGGGATCCCGGCGGCCCTGGCAATCCACGCCGCTGCGAACGAATTCGGGAACAGGATTGCCGTGTCGAATCCCCGCGCCGCCAACTGCTCCGCATCACGCCGCCATCCGCGAAAGGCGCGCCAACCACCGCCACCCGGCAGCGTCATCACCTCGTCGACACCTTCGACCATCGTGAACAACGGCGCAACCGACGGCCGCGCCGCTACGGCAAGGTGGGCCGATGCGTAATGCCGCCGCAGGTCGGCCAGCGCGGGCAACGCCATCACCGCGTCGCCGAGCCAATTCGGCGCCATGACCAGCAGGCGGTTGCTCACTGACCGTCCCTGGCTTTCGGAAACATTCCCGGGGTCTCCGGCGTGGGCGCATCACGCCACCTGCGATGCATCCACAGCCACAGTTCGGGCTTGCGGCGCACGTGCATCTCGAGCACGTCGGTGCATCGCTGCGTAAACTCTCGGATCGCCTCGGGGCCTTCGCCCGCGGGCGGTTCCACCGGGGCTTCGTAGATGAAGCGATAACGTCCGCCGGGGAGCGGCTCCGCAAAGACGGGGATCACCGCCGCGCCGGTACGCAGGGCCAGCGCGGCCAGCGTCGACGTGGTGGCGGCGGGGCGCCTGAAAAAATTCACCCAGATGGCATCGGGGCTGTGCATATGTTGATCGATCAACATCGCGACGCCCTCGCCGGCGGCCAGCGTCTTCAGCACACGGCGCACCGCGCCCTGGCGGTAGATCACGTGATTGCCCGTGACCGTGCGGATCCGTTCGAGCAAGTCGTTGAGCCGCGTGTTGTCGAGCGCGCGCGCCAGCACGCCGATCGGCCGCAGCTTCACGGCATGCGCCACCGCCTGACATTCCCAGAAACCAAAGTGGCCGGTGAAGAACAATACGCCCTTCCCCTTGGCATAGGCGAGCCGCACACGTTCATCACCTTCATACTCGGCGCGCTCCAGCATCTGCTGAGGCGTCAGCGCGCTGAACGTCAGCAGCTTCAACAGCACCTGGCCGAAATGCGCGAAGGTCGCGCGGGCGATCGCTCGCCGCTCGTGCGAAGGACGATTCGGAAAGCACTGTGCGAGGTTGGTGAGCGCGACGCGTCGGTGGGGCCGATCGAGTACGTAGAACATCAAACCGAGCAGGCTACCCCACGCGGTGACGGCCGCATCCGGCAGTCGGCGGGCGACGCCGCGCACGGCAACCACGGACCAGTACTCAACTGCGTCCCTCACACCAGCACCGCTCGTACGGTGTCGAACATCGCATCCGGCGGATCGAACGTGACCATCAGAGGAATGCGATACAGCGCGAACGGCACGTCGAGCTGTTCGAATCGCACCGCATCTTTGTCGGTCGTGAACACCGCGCTCGCGCCGGTCGCGGCGACCTTCGCAGCAATCGCATCGACGTCACGCCGCGTGAACGCATGGTGATCGCGAAAGATCATCGAGTCGACGACCGTCCATCCCGCTTCCCTCAGCGAGGTCACGAACCGTTCAGGGTTCGCGATGCCGGCGACTGCCACTACCGGGGCCTGTGGCTCTCCGCCGGCGGCTTCCGGCCCCCCGCAGCGAACCGGCGTGCCGATCGTTCGTACAGCGCCGCAAGACTGCGAGATTCCCAGTTGCCACGCTTCCGACGCAGCGGCGCCCGCCGTCGCATCGGACGCCACGAGCAGATGGGCTCGCGCGGCCGCATCAACCGGCTCACGCAGGCGGCCTGCCGGGATGACTTTGCCGTTCGGAATCTCGCCGATCGTCGTGACGAGGATGTCGAGATCCCGAGCCAACCGCAGGTGCTGAAAGCCGTCGTCGAGGATGTGCACAGTCGCGCCAAACTGACGTTCGGCAAGTACGCCCGACAGGTACCGATCCGGGGAGACACAGACGATCGCGCCAGGAACCGCTCGTGCCAGCATCAGTGGCTCGTCGCCGGATTGCTCGACGGTCGCGCGAATCGCCGTGCCGTCCGACACCACGACCACGCCGTCGACCGCATCCGCGCGCGCATACCCGCGACTGAGAATCGCAGGGCGGTGGCCGAGATCGATCAGCCAGCGGGCGAGCGCGGCGACCACCGGCGATTTTCCAGTGCCGCCCATCGACAGGTTGCCGACGCTGATGACAGGCCGCGACAGGCGGTGCTGCCGTTGCGGCTGCCGCTCGAAGCGGCGGCGCCGCACGCGCATCACGTGCCCGTAAAGGGAATCAAGCAAGGGGTCTGAATGGCCTGACGTTGGCTGGGAACGCGCGTGGTTCCTGCGGCAGCAGCGTCGCCAGGACCGTGATGCTCTTGTCGTTGGCGCCGCGATTGGCCTCGACCAGCGCGCGGGCGGCTGCGCCAAGGCGCGCCCGCCGGACCGGATCGCTCATCAACGACACGAACGCTTCATCGAGCTCCTGCTCGCCCGCCAGCTGCACGCCGGCGCCGTTACTGACGAACGCCTCCGCGATCTCGAGGAAATTATCCATGTGCGGGCCGAACACAATCGGTTTACCGAACACTGCGGGCTCGAGGATGTTGTGACCGCCGGTCGGCACCAGGCTGCCGCCGACGAATACGATGGTACCAATCTGATAAATCGTCGCGAGCTCGCCAATGGTGTCGAGCACGACGACGTCGACACGCGGCTCGGCATCGACCGCCAGGTCTGATCGCTTCGCGACCTTCCAGCCTTCCGACCGCGCCAGCTGCACGGCCTCGCCGAACCGCTCCGGGTTTCGCGGCGCCAACACCAGCAACGTGTTCGGCGCGGCGGCGCGGACGCGTCTGAACGCGCGCAGCACCGCTGCCTCTTCCCCCTTCATCGTGCTGCCGGCGACGATCACCGGCCGGCTCGATGGCACGCGGAAGTATCGCAACACTCGTTCACGCGCGCGCGCCTGCAAGGCCGTCGAAGACAGTTCGAGCGAATCGAATTTGAGGCTGCCCGTGACCACGACGCGGGAGGGATCGGCGCCGAGATCGATGAATCGCCGCGCCGACTCTTCGCTCTGCACCAGGAAACGATCGATGTGATCGAGCACGCGGCGCATCATCGGCCGCACCATGCGATAGCGCGGGAACGACCGCGCGGAGAGACGACCGTTGACGATCGCGGTTTTGATCCCGCGGGCGCGGCATTCGCGCAGCAGGTTCGGCCAGATCTCCGTCTCCATCATGATGAACAGTCTGGGCCGCACCAGATCGAGCGTCCGATTGAGGACAAACGGCAAATCGAACGGGAAGTAGAACACCGCGTCGACGTCCTGCACGCTGCGCCGCGCCAACTGCTGCCCCGCCATCGTCGTGGTCGACAGAAACATGCGGAGGTTCGGGTAGCGTCGTCGAAGCTCGCTGATCAGCGGCCGTGCGGTGAGCACCTCGCCAACCGAAACGGCGTGGACCCAGATGGACTGGTCGCCGTCCATGTTGAACGAGACGGGCAGATAGCCCAGGCGCTGTCCGAGACTGCCGACGTATTTCTTGTAGCGCAGCGCCTGATAGATGAACCACGGCGATGCCACGACGGCCACCAACAGCACGAGAACGCTGTAAACGCTATACATTCAAGGACTTACGAATTGTATCGGCAAACTCTTGGCTTTGTCGATGCGTTCACGAGGTTGTACAATTTGTCGTTTGCCTTACGCCCGATGAGGGCCTACGGATGGGCAGGCCGAGCTGCCGCACCGTAGCCGCACAGGCGCAGGCGGAGGACTCATACGAATGGCCATCAAGGTTGGCATCAACGGTTTTGGACGCATCGGCCGCAACATTCTTCGCGCGGCCCTCGCGCACCACGATGTGGACGTCGTCGCCGTCAACGACATCACCGACACCACCACGCTCGCCCATCTGTTGAAGTACGACTCGATCCTGGGCAACCTGACCGTCCCGGTGAGCGCCAGCGGCGACACCATCAAGGTCGGCAGCGATCAGTTCAAGGTGCTGGCGCAAAAGGATCCGGCCCAGCTGCCGTGGAAAGATCTTGGCGTCGACATCGTGTTCGAGTCGACCGGTAAATTCACCAACCGAGAGGATGCGGCCAAGCACCTGGCGGCCGGCGCGCGCAAGGTGATCATCACGGCGCCAGCGACCGGACCCGACGTGACAGTAGTCATGGGCGTCAACGACGGTGATTACGACGCTGCGAAGCACCAGATCATCTCCAACGCATCCTGCACGACCAACTGCCTCGCGCCGCTCGCGAAGGTGATTCACGAGAGCTTCGGCATCACCAAGGCGTGGATGACCACCGTCCATGCGTATACGAACGATCAGAATCTCCTCGACCTTCCGCACAAGGACTTGCGCCGCGCGCGAGCGGCCGCGCTGTCGATCATTCCGACGACGACGGGAGCGGCGAAAGCGGTGGGCGAAGTGATGCCCGAGCTCAAAGGCAAGATCGACGGCATCGCAATGCGCGTGCCGACGCCGAACGTGTCAGTCGTCGACCTCGTCGCAATTGTCGGCAAGAAGGCCACCGCGGAAGACGTCAACGCAGCGTTGCAGCGGGCCTCCGAGGGGCCGATGAAGGGCATCATGCAGTTCGTGACGGAGCCGCTGGTATCGATCGATTTTCGAGGGAACCCGCATTCGTCGATCGTCGATGCCGCGTACACCAAGGTGATGGATGGTGACTTCGTCAAGGTCATGGCGTGGTACGACAACGAGTGGGGCTACTCGAACCGCTGCGTCGACTTGCTGAAGAAACTGTAGGCATCTTTCCATGGCCGGACCTTCGGGTTCGGCCGATTGTCAGGGTCCGCCTGGCCGCCACCATGACCAAATACTCCGTCCGCGACCTCGATCTGCGAGGCAAGAAGGTCTTCATCCGCGTCGACTTCAACGTGCCGATCAAGAACGGCGCGATCACCGACGACACGCGCATCACGTCGTCGCTGCCGACGATTCACTACGCGCTCGATCAGGGCGCGCGCGTGATTCTGGCGTCGCACCTGGGACGTCCCAAGGGCAAGCCGGCGGCGGAATTCAGCTTGAAGCCGGTGGCGGATCGACTCAGCGAGCTGCTGGAGCGGCCGGTGACGTTCGCAGCCGACTGCGTCGGCGAGCCGGCTCGCAAGGCGGTCGCCGAGGCGGAGGGCACACGCGTCGCCCTGCTCGAAAACCTGCGTTTCCACTCGGAAGAAGAAAACAACGATGCCGGGTTTGCCCGCTCGCTGGCGGAGCTGGCCGAGGTCTACGTCAACGACGCGTTCGGAGCCGCGCATCGCGCGCATGCGTCGGTCGCCGCGATGGTGCCGCACTTCACGGCCGCGGGCGCCGGCCTGTTGATGGAGAAGGAGCTCGAGTACCTGGGGCTGGCGCTCGGCGAGCCCGAGCGGCCGTTCGTGGCGGTGATTGGCGGCGCGAAGGTGTCCGACAAGATCGAAGTGATCGAAAGCATGATGTCGCGCGTCGATCGGCTGCTGATTGGCGGCGCCATGGCCTACACGTTCTTCAAGGCGCTCGGCATGCCGGTGGGCAAGTCGCTGGTCGAGGACGACAAGCTGGATGCAGCGCGGTCGATCCTCGACCATGCCAAGGCCCGCGGCGTCGTTCTGCAGCTGCCGGTCGATCACGTCGTTGCCGACAAGATTGACGGGGCGTCGCCGACCGAAGTATTGAAAGTCGGCGATGCGACGATCGGTGAGCGCATGGGCCTCGACATCGGACCTGAGTCGGCCCGGCTCTATGCCGGCCTGCTCTCCGATGCGAAAACCGTGGTCTGGAACGGCCCGATGGGCGTCTTCGAAGTGGCGCCGTTCGCCAAGGGCACGCTCGCGGTGGCCAACGCAGTCGCCGGCGTGAGCGGCACGACGATCATCGGCGGCGGCGATTCCGTAGCGGCCATCAACGCCGCCGGTGTGGCGGACCGCATGACACACATCTCGACGGGCGGCGGTGCGTCGCTGGAATTCCTCGGCGGCGCGGAGTTGCCAGGGGTCGCCGCGCTTCCGGACAAGCGCTAAGTGCAGCCAACAACACGCACCAGCAAGTCGATCGAGGGTTTATGAGAACGTCTCTGATCGCCGGCAACTTCAAGATGTTCAAGACGGTTGCCGAGACCGTCTCCTACGTCAACGAGCTGCGCGTGTTGATCAAGGACGTGCGTGGCGTCGACGTCGCGATTGCGCCGCCCTTCCCTGCGGTGGCGGCCGCCGCTGCCGCGGCGAGCGGCAGTGCCATCGCGGTCGGCGCGCAGAACATGCATTGGGAACGCGAAGGGGCGTTTACCGGCGAGGTCAGCGCCACGATGATTCGCGAGGCCGGTGCTCGCTACGTCATCATCGGCCACTCCGAGCGGCGGACGCTGTTTGGCGAAACCAACGACGGCGTCAACAAGAAGACGCAGGCGGCACTGGCGGCAGGGCTGACGCCGATCGTCTGCATCGGCGAGACGCTCGATCAGCGCGATCGCAACGAGACGCTCGCGGTCCTCGATCGCCAGCTCAAGGAAGGGCTCGATCGCATTACCGGCGAGCAACTATCCGGGATCGTGCTGGCCTACGAACCGGTCTGGGCGATCGGCACCGGACGAAACGCGACGCCGGCGCAGGCCGGAGAAGCGCATTTTCACATCCGGCAGCGCCTCAAACAGTGGTTCGGCCTCGACGCATCTGAGCACTGCCGCGTGGTGTATGGCGGCAGCGTCAAGCCCGATAACATCGCGAAGCTGATCGCCGAGCCCGACGTCGACGGCGCGTTGGTCGGCGGCGCCAGCCTGGATCCGAAATCGTTTTTCGCGATCATCCAGGGTGCCAGCCGCTCGAAATAGGCACTCCTTCGACTAGCTCCGCCATTAGCCGGGCTTGCAGATCGTCTTGCCGTTGCTCGTTCACCTCCAGGTGCCGGCGATTGCCTGCCATACCTCCGACGCCGCTGCCACGTCCTCGCGATTGGCAAGCGCGACAATCGTCAAACGGCGCGCGCGGTCGTGCCAACCCTCGGATTCAAAGCCGCCATAGCTGCCCGCATGCCCGACCCAGCGATCACGGGAATCGATCCCGAGACCGTACTCGCGGCCGGCTGACGGGAACATTTCCGCCGCCGTCGCCTTTGTCGTCACTCGCCCCGTGAGGATGGCGTCAACGATGCGTGCCGTGTCGCCGGCGGAACATGCGAGGCCGCCGTCGGTCCACACGTCGCCCCAAGGCCTGTCGGCACGAAGCCGTCACGAGGGAACAGACTGCGGCCCCATTCGTCGTGACCGGCTGCAATCGACGGCATCAGTCTGGCATCGCGTGCGTAGCTGCACCGCTGCAATCCCAGCGGGTCGGCAAAGACGCGGCGGAACAACGCGCCGACCGTTGTGCCCGCGGCGCGTTCGATGACGGCGCCAAGCGCGATGTAGCCGCTGTTGCTGTACGAGTAGCGGCGGCCAGGGACGGACGACGGCTGGCCAACCTCCCGCAGGATCTGATCGCGCGTCCACGCGTGGCGCGGATCATCCAGGTACTAATCGACGGTGGGTGAATCCTCGTAATCGCCGAGTCCGCTGGTGTGGTTGAGCAGCATGCGGATCGTGATTCGCGACGCGTTGGGCAGCGTCGGGATGGTCTTGGACAGCGGGTCGTCCAGCGTCAGCCGGCCGTGGTCGCGCAAGTACATGACCATGGCGGCCGTCACCGGCTTGGACAGGCTGGCGAGTACGAACAGCGTTTCCGTATCGACGGACCTGGGCGTCGAACGTTGCATGCGGCCGCTGGCGCCCCCCCACACCAGCGTCCCGTCCAGCACGATCGCCGCGGCGACGCCAGGCGCAGCGGTCTCCTCACGCGCCACATCGAGCGCCGCCTGGAGAGGCCGCGCTTGCGACGGGGGTGTTCGCTGCGCCGCCAAATGCAAGACAGCCGCCATGACGCAGACGAGCATAGATGTCCTGCGCGGCGTGCTCGTCTTCTTCATCAGGTTCACGTCGGCAGCATTGGTGAACAATCGTGAGCTCACGCGGCTCGTGCGGACTGCAGGGTAAGAACACTCGAAACGCCCGACGGGTACGGGGTCAGTACCCGCCGGGCTGCAAGCTGCTACTGCCGGACCTGGAACGTCACATAGCTCGGACTCGGGTCGCCGGTCATCCGAATCTCGAGGCGATACGTCCCCTCGGGCAGACCGGTCGTCTTCAGATTGAAGATGTAACCGGGACCGAGGGTCGGGTCGAAGCGGAAGTTACTGTCCGCATTCGAGTTGCCGGCGTCCTCGACCTGCGAAGACGTCGACGTCGAGATCATCTGCAACGAAACCGCCGCGACGACGATATTCGACGCCGAGACGTTGGCCCCGGAAGCCGAGCAGAGTCTGATCTTCAGCGGGATCCCAGCACCGCTCTTGACCGGCTTCGTCGGGTCGTAGAGCAGGCAGGTACCGTAGCCGACCGTCAGCGTCCCCGTCGTGAAGCTGACCGTGTAGTTGGCGTTGGGCGCCAGCGCTCCCTGACGGATCGTATAGCTGCCGACCGCTTCTCCCGGATCCCGAGTCAGTGCGCCGCTCAGCACGCCGGCTGCCGTGTCGCTGAACTGCAGACCGGTGACGGTGTAGGTGAGGGCGGGATCCGGCGCGCCGAGCAACTTCGCCTGGTTGCCGGCCTTCACCGTCAGCACTGCCTTGCCGATCGTGAACACCGCAGTGTCGTAGGTGATGTCGTAGTTGGACAGCACCGCCGCGGGGCTCAGCGTCGCGCTGATTGTGTAATCGCCCGCCGCCTCGCCTGCGTTGCGCGAATACACCGCCGTGACGTTATCCGTCGGCACGAAACCGGTGATGGTCCCGGTCAGTGAGGGATCCGCCTCGCCGTAGGTCTTGCCGGCAGCCATCGGCGTGACGATGGCGCTCTTCTTCGTGATCGAGAACGCCTCCGAATCACTGCTCGGCTCGTGGTTCGCATCGCCCGCATAGCTGTAGCTGGCGGTCGCAGTGCCCACGCTGACGTTATTGGCATACGTTGCGGCCGGCGCTTCGTTGAGCCCGCCGTCGCCCGTCACCGACACCGAACACGTCTCCACCGCCGATCCGGTGTAGACCTGGTCACCGCTGCAGCTGACGACGGTCGTCGATGGCGCCTTGGCGATCTCGAATGTCGCGGTGTCGCTGCTGCCGTCATGGTTGCCGTCGCCGTCGTAGGCGGCGCTGGCCGTCACCGTCCCGGCGTTGACGTTATCGTCGTAGCTGACCGCCGCGGTGGTGGTCAAGCCGCCCGCGCCCGTCACGCTCGCCGTGCAGACCTGATGCGCCGTGCCCGTGTAGGTCACGCTCGTGGGCGCGCAGGTGACGGTCGTCGTCGACGCCGCCTTGGTGATCGTGAA
>DASPNQ010000009.1:0-27159 GCA_035626435.1 Vicinamibacterales bacterium | reverse complement strand
GAATACGACCTCGTCGCACGGCCTGTGTAAATAGGTTACAATTAGGGTTCGGTTACTAGTCTGGGCAACCAGAGTGGGCCTGCAATTCAGCCCACTTTTTGTTTTTATGGGGGCTTTCGTGCAGCCGCTCGATCGCGTCCGCGAACTGGCGACGCGCGTCGCCCGCAGTTACGGCCTCGACATTTTCGACGTCGAGTTGAAGCGCGAAGGCGGCCAGCAGGTGCTGCGGGTGGTCGTCGATCGCCCCGGGCCGGCGGCGACGCCCGAAGACAGTGTCAGCATCGACGATTGCGCGCGCGTCGCCGAAGAGCTCGGCACGCTGCTCGACGTCGAGGACGTGATTCCCGGCGGCTACACCTTCGAAGTGTCGTCACCGGGTCTGGATCGCCCGCTTCGTCACGCGGATGACTACCGGCGGTTCGCCGGACGCTGGGCGAAGATCGTGACGTCGCAGCCAGTCGAGCGCCAGACGGCGTTCAACGGCCGCGTCAAGGGCATCGACGGCGATGACGTGTTGTTCGAGTCGGAAGGCAAAAAGCTGATGCGGCTGCCGCTCCGACTGATTTCACGGGCGCGCCTCGAAGTTGAATTTTAGGCAGAACACATATGGCAACGACCAGCAGCAACCCTTTGCAACAGACGATCGAGGCGCTCGCCAAGGAAAAAGGCATCGAGCCGGATGTGGTGATTCAGGCAATGGAAGAGGCCGTCCTCACCGCGTCGCGCAAGTTCTACAAGGGCGACGAAGAGCTGAAAGCGAAATTCAACCCCGAGAACGGGCAAATCGAGCTGTTCGCGGTGAAGACCATCGTCGACGAAGTGACGACGCCGGCCAAGGAAATCTCGATCGCGGAGGCCAAGGAGATCTACGGCGAGGACGCCGAAGTCGAAGTCGGCTACCAGATTGAATTCCCGAAGCGCACCGACGTGCTCGGCCGCATTGCCGCGCAGACCGCCAAGCAGGTCATCTTCCAGAAGGTGCGCGAGGCCGAACGCGAGAACGTGTTCGCGGAATACAACCAGCGCGTCGGCGAAGTGATCAACGGGCTGGTGAAGCGGTTCGAACAGGGCGACATCATCGTCGAAGTCGGCCGCGTCGAAGCGATCCTGCCGCGCAAGGAACAGTCGCGCGCCGAGAGCTACGCGCAGGGCGACCGCGTGCGCGCGGTGATCCGCGGCGTCAGCAAGAGCGCGAAGGGTCCGCAGATCGTGCTGTCGCGCACCGATCCGGCGCTGTTGATCAAGCTGTTCGAGCAGGAGGTCCCGGAGATTTACGACGGCACCGTAATGATCCGGGGCGCCGTTCGGGAAGCCGGCGATCGAGCGAAAGTCGCGGTGTTCTCGCGTGAGCGCGACGTCGATCCGGTCGGCGCCTGCGTCGGCATGAAGGGCACCCGCGTACAGGCGATCATTCGCGAATTGCGCGGCGAGAAAATCGACATCGTCGATTTCTCGGACGACCCGGTCCAGTTTGTCACCAACGCGCTGAGCCCGGCGAAGGTCCAGCGCGTCACGATCGTCGACGACAAGGAAAAGGTCATGGAAGTCGTCGTGGAGGACAGTCAGCTGTCGCTGGCGATCGGCAAGAAGGGGCAGAACGTCCGTCTTGCCGCGAAGTTGACCGGCTGGCGCATCGACATCAAGAGCGAGGAAGAGAAGCGCAAGGAAGTCGAAGCGCAATTCGAGACGCTCGAAGCCGGCAATGCCGAGGCGGAGCCCGACGCGGAGCCCGAGACGGCACCGGCGGCAAGTACCGAAGGCGAAGACCAGCAGTAGAAGTTTTTTGGCTGAAGGCTGAAGGCCGAAGGCAGAAGGCAAAGGATCAACCAGTTTGTCCACGGTTCGTATCTACAAGGTCGCTGAGCTTCTCGACATCACCAGTGCCGATGTACTGACACTGTTGAAGAAGAACCACGGCATCGAGCTCAAGAGCGCGTCGAGCACGCTCGAGGAAATCGTGGCGCGCCAGTTCGTCGAGCGCCAGGCCAAGGAGCGCGGCATCACGCTGCCGAAGGGCGACATGTTCTCGGAGCAGGCCGCCAAGCAGGTGAAGACCGCCGCGAAGGCGAAGGTCGCGCCCGGCAAGAAGGGCGCGCCTGCGGCCCAGCCCGAGCCGCCGAAGCCCGCCACGCCGACGCTCGGCCCGCCGCGTCTGATTAAGAAACCGGCGCTGGTAAAACCCGACGTACCGAAGGTCGACGAACCACCCGTCGCCGCCGCGCCGGTCGAGGCGCCGGCGCCGATCGATGCGCCACCGCCCGTCGTCGAGGCGTCGCTGCCGGAGGTTGAAGAACCGTCAACGGCGGTCGAGGCGCCGGCGTCGGCGGCCGAGCCGCCCGCCGCAGCCGCTGCGGCCGCCGCAACCGATCCGGCCGTGGACTCACCGCGGGAGAAGGCCGGCCGCTTCGTGCCGCCGAGCATTCGACTGCGCGTCGAGGAACCGGGCAAGGCGCCGCCGAGCGCACCGCCGCTGCAGCCGAAGCGGCAGCTCGTGCCGCAACCGCCGCGGGTAGTCCCGCCCCAGCCGCGGCCTCCGCAGGCAGCGACCGGTAACCTGGCGCGTCCGCAGGGACAGCGTCCGCCGTATGGCAGCCGCCCGCCTCAGAGCAACACGGCGGCGATGCTCGGTGGTCCGCGGCCACTGCCTGCGCAGCCGGTACGGCCCGCGAACCAACCGGGACGGCCTGGTCAGCAAATGCGTCCGGGCTTCCGGCCGCAGCAACCACGCCCGCAGGGTCTGCGACCGGCGCAAAAACGCGACGCGCTCCAGTCGCCGCGGCCGCAGATGCCGGCCCCCGCCGCGCCGCCGCCGATCACGCGCAGCATTACCTTCTCCGAAGGGATGACCGTCAAGGATCTCGCGGACCGTCTCGACGTGCGCGTCAAGGACGCCCTGAAGGCGTTGCTCGATCGCCGCATCATGATGACGATCAATTCCGCGATCGATCTCGACACCGCGAAGGCGTTGGCCGCCGGCTTCGGCGCCGACGTCGAAACGCGCAGCTTCGAACAGGAAATCATCGCGGAAAGCGACAAGGCCGCCGATCCCAAGGATCTCGTCACGCGCGCACCGGTCGTCACGATCATGGGCCACGTCGATCACGGCAAGACGACGCTGCTCGATGCAATCCGCGAGACCCGAGTCGCCGAGCGTGAAGCCGGCGGCATCACGCAGCATATCGGCGCCTACCTGGTGCCGACGACCGGCGGCCGCCACGTCGTGTTCCTCGACACGCCCGGCCACTCGGCGTTCACCATGATGCGCGCGCGCGGCGCCAAGGTCACCGACGTCGTCATCCTGGTGGTGGCGGCCGACGATGGCGTGATGCCGCAGACGAAGGAGGCCATCGATCACGCGAAGGCGGCGAACGTCAAGATCATCGTCGCGGTGAACAAGATCGACAAGCCTGGCGCGAATCCGGAAACCGTGAAGCGGCAGCTGACCGAGCTGGGCTTGATGCCTGAAGACTGGGGCGGTCAGACGGTGTTCGTGGAAGTGTCGGCGAAGAAGAAGACCGGCATCGACACGCTGCTCGAAATGATTCTGCTTGTCACCGAGCTCGACGACCTCAAGGCCAACCCGAAGCGCAGTGCGCTCGGCACCGTGCTGGAAACGAAGCTCGATCGCGGGCGGGGTCCGGTCGCGACCGTGCTCATTCAGGACGGCACGCTGCGCGTCGGCGACAACGTCATTGCCGGCCCGGTGGTCGGCAAGGTCCGCGCGCTGATCGACGATCGCGGCCGCAGCCTCAAGCTCGCCGGACCGTCGACGCCGGTGGAGTTGCTCGGTCTCGAGTCGCTGCCGCAGCCGGGCGACAGCTTCCAGCAGGTTGCCGATGCGGCGAAGGCGCGGCAGATCGCGTCGTTCCGGCAGGGCCAGGCCAAGGACCGTGCGCTCGGCGCCAAGGGCTCGCGTCTGACGCTCGAGTCGTTGCAGGCCCAGTTGTCGGACGAAGGCTTGAAGGAACTGCCGATCATCATCAAGGCCGACGTGCAGGGCTCGGCCGAAGTGCTGGCCGACACCTTGACCAAGCTGTCCGACGACAAGACCCGCATCAAGATCATTCACTCCGCCGTCGGTGCGATCAACGAAAGCGACGTGCTGCTCGCGACCGCATCGAACGCGATCATCATCGGCTTCAACGTCCGGCCGGATCGTAATGCCGCCGAGGTCGCCGAGCGGGAAAAGGTCGACATCCGTCAGCACTCCGTCATTTATCACGTCACCGACGAGATCAAGAAGGCGATGACCGGCCTGCTCGAGCCGACCTTCAAGGAAGCTCGCCTGGGCAGCGCGCAGGTGCGCGAGACCTTCAAGGTGCCGAAGATCGGCACCATCGCCGGCTGCATGGTCACCGACGGTCGCATCACGCGCCAGGGCGACGCCCAGGCCCGACTGCTCCGCGACAACGTCGTGGTGTGGGAAGGCAAGCTCGCCTCGCTCAAGCGATTCAAGGACGATGTCAGCGAAGTCAAGACCGGCTTCGAGTGCGGCATCGGCCTCCAGAACTTCAACGACGTCAAGGTTGGCGACGTCATCGAAGTCTTCCAGATGGAGCGGGTGCCTCAGCCAGCCTGAGGCGTCTCCAGTCGCCACTCGCAGCTCGCGTCCCCGCGCGCGGTTCGCGTCCGCAGTCCCGGTCTGCCGTCCTCAATCAGTCGAGGTGGACGGCCGGACCGTGTGACTCCGACCGCAGACTGCTAGACTGGAACGGAGCACTGCGGCTTCTCGACTGTTGACTGTGTCATGGCCTTATCGCACCGCGTCGAACGAATCCAGGAACAGGTCCGCGAGGAAGTAAGCCAGATCCTGGCGACGGAGGTCCGCGACCCGGGCGTCGGCCTCGTCACCGTGACACGCGCCAAGGTCACTGCCGACCTGTCGCTGGCGCGCATCTACTGGACGATCATCGGCGACGCCAACGAGCGCAAGAAGACCGCCAAGGCGCTGGAGCGCGTCGCCGGCTTCGTTCGCCATCTGCTCAGCGAGCGCATGACGCTTCGCCGCTCGCCCGAAGTCAAGTTCATCTTCGACGAATCCGTCGCGGCGCAGGACCGCATCGAGCAGATCATCCAGGAGATTCACGCCGAGGATGCGGCGCGGACCGTGCAGGATCCCGAGATTGTCGACTCAATCGACACGGCACGCGGCGCCGACGTGGACACGGTGCTCGACGGCAAGAACGAAACGACCGTGAAGGGTGACGAACCGCCGTCAAAAACCGAATGAACCCGATTTGATGGCGCATCCGCAGCCGCCCGCCGAGCTTCTCGATACCATCCGCAACGGCCACCGCTTCATCGTCGCGTCCCATCAACGGCCCGACGGCGACGCGATCGGCTCGGCCTTCGCGATGGCGCTTGCGCTGCGGGCGATGGGCAAGCAGGCGACGGTCGTCACCGATGCCATTCCGGCGGCGTTCCTGCAGCCGTTTCCCGAAGTCAGCGGCATCGTCATCACACCGGAGGTCGGCGACACCTTCGACGCGGCGCTGATCATGGAGTGCAGCGAGCTGTCGCGAACGGGCGTCAGCGGGCTCGATCGCTCGCCGGTGATGAACATCGATCACCACCCCGGCAATCGGCGCTATGGCACGGTCAACTGGATCGACGAGTCCGCCGCCGCGTGCGGTGAGATGGCCTTCACGATCATCGAGGCGCTCGGCGTCGCGCTGACCAAAGACATCGCGACGCACGTTTATCTCGCGGTGCTGACCGATACGGGCTCGTTTCACTTTTCACATCTGTCGCCGCGGACCTACGAGATCGCCCGCCGCTGTGTCGAGGCCGGCGCCGATCCCCAGTGGATCGCGCGAACCCACTACGACAGCAACACGCTGGCGCGCGTGCGCATTTTCGGCGCCGTCATGAACGGCATGGTGATCGTCGACGAAGGACGTGTCGCGCTGTTGTCGATCACTCGCAAGACGATGGAGGATCTTGGCGGCACGAATGACGATCTCGAAGGCTTGATCAACTTCCCTCTCACTGTGAAAGACATCGAGGCGGTGGCCTTCTTCAAGGAGGTCGGCGACGACGACTGGCGCGTCAGTTTGCGATCCAAAGGCAACGTCGACACCGGAACGATCGCCCGTGCCCACGGCGGCGGCGGCCACACCAACGCCGCGGGGTGCGCGGCGCGCGGCCCGCTCGACGAGGTCAACAAACAGTTTGCGCAGTTGTTGGCCGACGCGATTCGCCGCAAGTGAGCGCGCTCTCTCCGCGCGGTCACGTTCGCCCGGCTCCGCGGCCGCGGTATTACGCTTCATGAAACACGGTAATGGCTAGCCAGTCCGGCCCGCGGGTCCAGGCGGACGGCGTGCTGGTGGTCGACAAGACGGAAGGGCCGACGTCGCACGACGTCGTCACGCTCGCGCGCCGGGCGCTTGGCGTATCCCGCATCGGCCACACCGGCACGCTCGATCCCATGGCGACCGGCGTCTTGCCGCTGGTCGTCGGCCGCGCGACGCGGCTCGCGCAATTTCTCTCGGCCAGCGACAAGACCTACGAGGCGACGATCGCCTTTGGACGGACGACCGATACCTACGATGTGACGGGAACGGTTGCCGCGCGCTGCGATCGCCGTCCGTCGCGCGAGGCGTTGGACGCGGCGCTGCTGGCGTTCACCGGCCAATTCGAGCAGACGCCGCCGGCGTATTCCGCGAAAAACATCGACGGCGAGCGCGCCTACGATCTCGCGCGGAAGAACAAGCACACCACGTTACAGCGTCCGAAGGCCGTCTCCGTCATCGTCACGCGTCTGCGAGTGATGTCGTTTGACGGCGAGAGCGCCCGCCTGGAGATGCAAGTGAGCGCCGGATTTTACGTGCGCTCACTGGCTCATGATCTCGGCGAGGCGCTTGGCTGCGGCGCGGTGCTTGCCGCGCTGCGCCGCACCCGGGCGGGCGAGTTCGATCTGCGTCGCGCCGTGCCGCTCGCCGAAGTGGTGCAGTCACCGCGCGAATTACTGGCGGCGAAATTGGTGCCGCTGAACGAGCTGATGGCCGACATCCCGGCCGTGGTGCTACGGTCTGCGACCGAAGTCGAACGCGTCAAGAACGGCGTCGAGGTCGGCCCAACGGATGTGATGGCTCCGCTTGCCGCGCTCCCGCCCATGGTCCGGCTGCTCGATCCCGCGCACAACCTGCTGGCCTTGGCAAAACCGGGCAAGACGCCTGGGTATCTCCACGGCTGGGTCGTGCTGGCCTGATCGCCGTTAGCCGCTTGGCCTCTTGGCCCGTGGCCGCTTGGCCCCTTGGCCCCTTGGCCCCTTGGCCCCTTGGCTCCTTGGCCCCTTGGCCCCTTGGCCTCTTGGCCCCGTGGCCCCTCGGCCCATTAGCCCATTGGCCCATGAGCCCATCCCTTGCCCCCTTCGCCATTCCCATGGCCGCCGGCCGCCTTCTGGGATAACATAGCGAGGTTACAGACGATGTAGGAATCGTCATATACGGCGGCTTGGTGTATTCCCGAGCAGGCCTCACCGAACCTCCTCGGAGTTCGGCAATGAGGCGGGACCACTCGGCCGTGCGTGGAGGAACCGTGGCACTGACGAAAGACCGCAAGATCGCCCTCATCGGCGAGTACAAGACGCACGACAAAGACACCGGCTCACCAGAAGTCCAGGTCGCGATACTCAGCGAGCGCATCAACTACCTGACCGAGCATTTCAAGTCGCATGGCAAGGACCACCATTCGCGCCGCGGCTTGCTCAAGCTGGTCGGACAGCGCCGCCGCTTGCTGGACTATCTGAAAAGCAAGGACGCCGACCGTTACGCTGAGGTGATCAAGCGCCTCGGCATCCGCAAGTAACCCAGGTCGCATCCAGCAGATCGCAGGTCAGTTTATGCACAAGCGTGATCTATCTCTCGGCTCTCACACCCTCTCGATCGAGACGGGCCGCCTGGCCAAACAGGCCGACGGCTCGGTCGTCGTCCGCATGGGCGACACCATGGTGCTCGTCACCGCCTGTCATGCCTCGTCGCCGCGCGAAGGAATCGATTTCCTGCCGTTGACGGTCGACTATCGGGAATACAGCTACGCATCGGGACGCATCCCCGGCGGCTTCTTCAAGCGCGAAGGCAAGGCCACCGAAAAGGAAACCCTCACCAGCCGACTGATCGATCGGCCGATCCGGCCGTTGTTTCCGGCCGGATGGGCCTACGAGACGCAGGTGATCGCGTTCGTGCTCTCCGCCGATACCGAACACGACTCGGACGTGCTGGCACTCACCGGCGCGGGCGCAGCGCTTGCCTTGTCGGAAATGCCGGTTGAGAAGACGGTTGCCGCGGTCCGCGTCGGCCTCGTCGACGGCCAGTACATCGTCAATCCCACTTTCCCGCAGCGCAAGCAAAGCCGCCTCGATCTCGTCGTCGCCGGCACCAGGGACGGCATCGTGATGGTGGAAGCGGGCGCCAACGAGGTCACCGAGGAAGAAGCCATCACCGCTCTCGAGACCGCGCACCAGGCGATCAAGCAGCTGGTCGAATCGATCGATGCGCTCGCGCAGGAGGCCGGCCGCAAGAAGCTGGCAAAGCCAGAGCAGACTGTCAACGCGGAGCTGAAAGCGTACGTCGATCAATCCTTCAATGCGCTTGCCGACGCGATGCGCATCAAGGGCAAGCTGAAAAATTACTCGACCGTCGCACAGGTCGAAAAGGACATGCTCGCGGGGCTGCCGGAAACGCTCGCCGATCGCAAACTCGAAGCCAAGGGCCTGTTTCACGCGATGCAGGAGCGCGCCCTCCGCGAGGAAGTCCTCGGCAAGGGCATCCGCCAGGATGGCCGCCGCTTCGACGAGATCCGCCCGATCACGATCGAGAACGGCGTGCTGCCCCGTGTTCACGGCTCCACCGTGTTCACCCGCGGCGAGACCCAGGCGCTGGTCACCTGCACGCTCGGCACCGCCGACGATCAGCAGAAAATCGAAATGGTCGACGGCGAAACGTGGAAGCGCTTCATGCTGCACTACAACTTCCCGCCGTTCTCGGTCGGCGAAGTGAAGCCGATGCGCGGCCCTGGCCGTCGTGAAATCGGTCACGGTGCGCTCGCGGAACGGGCGCTCGCGCCAATGGTTCCCCCCGAAACCGAGTTCGCCTACACCGTGCGCATCGTCTCCGACATCCTCGAGTCGAACGGCAGTTCGTCGATGGCGTCGGTGTGCGGCGGCGCGCTGGCGATGATGGACGCCGGCGTGCCGATCAAGTCACCGGTCGCCGGTGTGGCGATGGGCCTGATTCTCGACGAGAGCACCGGCAAGTACGCGGTGTTGTCGGACATCGCCGGCGCCGAAGATCACTACGGCGACATGGACTTCAAGGTCGCGGGCACCGCCAACGGCATCACCGCGCTGCAGATGGACATCAAGGTCACGGGCATCTCGCCCGAGATCATGCGCGCCGCGCTGAACCAGGCGAAAGCCGGGCGGCTGCACATCCTGCAGAAGATGCTGGAATCGCTGGCGACGCACCGCGAGAACATGTCGGCGTATGCGCCGCGCATCATCACCATCAAGATCCCGGTCGACAAGATCCGCGACGTCATCGGCCCGGGCGGCAAGATGATCCGCAGCATCATCGAAAAGACCGGCGTGAAGATCGACGTCGAGGACGATGGCCACGTCAACGTGGCGTCATCGGACGAAGCCGCGGCGAACAAGGCGATCGGCATGATTCAGGAACTGACCGCGACCGCCGAGCTCAACAAGACCTACCTCGGCAAGGTTCAGCGCATCACCGACTTCGGCGCGTTTGTCGAGATCATGCCGGGCACCGACGGGCTGCTTCACGTCTCCGAGATTGCTCACTACCGCGTCAAGGACGTGCGTGACGAACTGAAGGAAGGCCAGCAGGTGCTGGTCAAGGTCATCAACATCGACCCGACCGGCAAGATTCGGCTCTCTCGCAAGGCGCTGATCACGCCGGAAGAAGGTGGCGCACCGCCTGCCGGCGATGGCGGGGGCGAGAACGGTGAAGGTGCGACGGCCGGAACGGGTGCCGGCGGTGAGCGTGCCGCCGGTGGCGACCGCGGCGGCGAACGCCGTGACCGCGGTCCGCGCCGCGACCGCGGGCCGCGCCGCGAATAGATATGCGGCGACGCAGGACTCGAAGCACACGACGGTGGGCACGTTTTGTCACCGTTGTGGCGTTCGCGTCCTGCGTCGTCGCAGCACCAGCGCAGGAACCGTCGCAGAACCGTCGCGAATTCACGATCGTCGCGAAGGACCACACCTTCACTCCCAATCGCATCGACGTCACGCGCGATGATCTCGTCAAGATCACGCTGCGCAGCGAAGACGTCGCTGTCGGATTCGCGATCGATGCCTACCGCATCAGCAAACGCGCTCCCGGCAAAACGTCGATCACTTTTGAATTCCGTGCCGACCAGCCCGGTGCATTCCCCTTCTACTGCAACCTGACGACGGATGCGGCCTGCAGGGACATGACGGGAACGCTCACCGTGCGGCCGAAGTAGCGAGGCCGGCTACCGCCTCGGAAACTTGTCCGGGTTGTCGGTGAACACCGCATCGACCCCCAGCCGGTGCAGGTAATGCGACATTTCCTCCGTCACGTCTCGGAATCCTGACTTGCCGGCATCGGTCGCACGGAACGTATAGGGCGTTACGGTCATGCCCTCGGCGTGCGCCCACTTCACGAACTCGGGGTTGCGCAGCACGATGTTCTTCGCCGGTCCGAACCCCTGCACAATCCCCTTCCACGCTTTCACCTGATCCGCGGTCCTGAGCTGCGCGCGCTCTTCGAGCAGCAGCACCACGGGCACGCCAATGCGGATTTCCGCGAGGCGTCGGGCAGTCGACTGTCCGAAGGTTTGCAGGATGATCGGTGTCTTCGGATCGGCCTTCGGTTCCCGCAGACCGTGTTTGTCCAGGGCGGCCGCCACGAGCCGCTCGAAATCGACGTTCCGGCCGGCATAGATTTCCGGGGTCTTCAATTCTGGAAACAGCCCGGCTTTGCCGCGGATCACCGCGACGGCCTCGTCGAACGTCGGAATCCGTTCGCCGGCGAACTTCCGATCGAACCACGAGCCGGCATCAAGCCGCTTAATCTCCTCGAGCGTGAAATCGTTCGCCAACCACGCCTTGCGGGTCTTGCCTTCGATGGTCTGGGTCGTGGCGCGATCGGGAAACAGCTGCTCGACGTCGGTCGTGCGTTCGAGGCTGGCATCGTGCAGGCAGATCAGCACACCATCCCTGGTCACCGCCAGGTCCTGCTCGACGTAATCCGCGCCCATCTCGATTGCGAGCCGGTACGCGGCGAGCGTGTGCTCGGGCGCGTACGCCGAGGCGCCACGGTGAGCGACGTTGATTTTCGTCGTTCCGTACTGAGCCGGGCTGGACATGGTCGGCATGACGAAGAGGCAGGCCCAGGTGGCGATCCCCAAACCCAACGTCTGAAGTTTACGCATTTTGCCCTCGTTCGAACGCGCGCGCGGCCTCGATGCGCTCGCGAATCGGCGGATGTGAGTAGAACAACAACCGGACCAACGGTGACGGGTACTCCTCGGCGAGATTCTGCTGCGACAGCCGTTTCATCGCGGTGACGAACGCGTCGACGTTGCGGGTCGCCGTCAACGCATAACGATCGGCGGCGCGCTCCTGCGCTCGCGACAACGCATTGGCGACAGGCATCACCAGAAGCGACCACGCGCCACCCACCAGCATCAACAACGGCAGCGCCGCCGGATCCGACAGGCCGCGCAGGTCGAGCGTGGCGGCCGCGCGCCGCAACACGAGATCGGCGACGAAGAAACCTGCCGCCAGCGCAACCGCCTGTACCGCAATGCCGCGCCACAAATCACGATGCACATGATGTGCGAGCTCATGCGCGAGGATCACTTCGATCTCGTCCTCCGAATAATCGGCGAGCAGCGTATCCGACAGCAGGATCCGCCGCGTCTTTCCCAATCCCGCGAGCGCCGCGTTGGCCCGCCGCGTGTGGCCGCTCAGCACCCATTCGAATACGCCGACCACATCCGTGCGTGCACGGTCCGCAAGCGCCATCAGGCGATCGACCAGCGGCGGGCGGTCGAGCGGCTTGAACTTGTAGAAGATGGGCAGCAGGACCACCGGCGCGATCCGCGCCAGTACGATCGTCGCCAGCGCGAACACCACCGCGGCGATCCACCACCAGTCGTCAGGAGCATTGCGCAACGCCGCGAACACCACGCCGGTGCCCGCAACGGCCAGCACCAGGCCGAGCAGCACGCCTTTCGCATGATCCTTCAGCCAATGGGCGGCGGATTGTGTGGAGAGGCCGTAACGGTGTTCGAGGAGATGTCCCTGGTAGAACGCTACGGGAAACTCCAGCACCTGCAGCACCAGCAGCACCAGCACGGTCAGCACAGCAACGGTCAGCGCCTCGTCGAAACCGCCCGGAACCCACTGCGTTATTGCAGCGGCAAGCTCGCGCAGGCGTTGCGCCCCACTGCTGAATGCCAGCCCAGACAGCACGAGGCCGGCAAGCGCCGTCCCAAGAAGGTCGGCGCGCCGGCGCAGGCGATGGTATTTGGAGGCTTTGTCCTCGTTCACTGTCGGGATCCGGCAACGGGAACCGGAATTCAGCTCAGCGTAACACTGAATTCAGCTCCCGGCTCCCGGCTCCCGGCTCCCGTAAAAAGGCTACGTCGTGCTCTTCGGCGTCGAGCGCGACAGCTGCACGCCGCCGTTCGTGGTGCTCATGTTGACCTTGCCGCCGCCGCCGTTCATCGTCGCATTCAGGCGCCGCCGCCGCTCGTGTTCACTGGCCTCGTCTTGCTTCTGAAGCTCGATGTTTTCGACGCGGACGCCGCCGTTGACGCACCGCGCGGTAATCGTCGCCCGGCTGTCCTGCGGAAGCTCGAGCGAAACGCCGCCGTTCACCGTCTCCATGTCGATAGAGTCGCCAGCCTCAACCGGCGACGACAGGGCCAATTCGATGCCGCCATTGACGGCCGATGCCTCAAACGTGCTTGGATCGATGTTCTCGGCTTTGACGCCGCCGTTGGTGGTCTTGGCGTAGATCTCGTTCGAGAGATCCTTCAACCGCACGCCGCCATTGGTGGTCCGCAGGTCGACGATGACGCCTTTCGGGACCTTGACCGTCCATTCGATTTCGTGACTGGAGAAGCCGCTCAAACGCGGCGGCCGCGACTCGACGCGCACGCGCTGATCGCCGACCTCTTCGCGAATTTCGAGCTGGCCGAGTAGTTCCTTGGCCGACTCGTCCGACCGGCCTTTGGCCGTCCGTCGTCCCTCGACAATCAGCTCTGCGCCGCCGGTTGGCTCCGCGATGATCCGCCCGTTCACGTTGATCAGCTCGAAGCGGCCGTTCTCCGCGACCTTGTAGGTCCGCGACCAGGTGTCGGTCGCTTTGCCGGTCGCAAAATCAATGTCGAACTTGCCGTTGCCGGCCTGAATGTCGCAGCCGGCGGCCGCCAGCCCGGCCGAGAGAATCGCCGCAAGGACAGAGAAGGTGCGCATACCCCCTTATACGTTCCTTGGGCCGGCCGGTTCCACAGGATTGGCGAGCCGAACCCTGGTGGTGGCGACTTCCCCGCGGTCTCGGACCCATGCCGAACGGCTGTCCAAGACGCATGGTATGGTGAAAAACATGCTCCGATCGATCCTCTTAATCATGGCGTTTCTCTCTGTGTTGGCCACGCCGGCGCCGCAGGCTCAAACAACCGACGAGACCACGCGCCTCAACGCCTGGTTCGACAAGAAGTACGAGGAACAGCTCGCCTTCAGTCCGATCCAGCAGACGTTTCTTGGCCGCAAGGCGTCCGGCATCGACGACATGTCGATCGCCGCGCAAGACAAACAACTGGCCTGGCAGCGGGCGGCGGCCGCCGAGCTCCGCAAGTCGTTCGACTACGCGAAGCTGACCCCCGAGGCGCAAACCTCGTACGACGTCTGGCTCTATCAGCTTCAACAGGCCGAAGCGGCCGCTCGTTTCCGCGACAACGCCTACATCTTCGACCAGATGTCGGCCATCCACTCGTTCTTCCCCCAGCTGCTCGTGGCTTTTCACCGCGTCGATGACGTGGCGGACATGGAGGGTTACGTCAATCGCATCCGTGAAACCGGTCGGGCACTGCGTCAGCTGATTGAAATTTCAAAACACAACGCAACCACCGGCGTGCGGCCGCCGCGGTTTGCCTACGACTTCGTCATCGACGAGTCGACCAAGATCATCACCGGACAGCCGTTCACGCCGACCGGACCTGACAGCGCGGTCTGGGCGGACGCCAAGGCGAAGATCGCCTCGCTGCAGAAGAAAGGCGTGCTCGACGATGCGCGCGCCAAAGCGATGCTCGCCGACGTACAGGCCGCACTCACCGGTCCGTTCAAGACCGGTTACGAGACGCTGATCGCGTGGCAACGCGAGGACCGGGCGCTGGCGCCGGAGCAAGCGTCCGGAGTGCACGCACTGCCGAATGGCGCGGCGTATTACAACGAACGCCTCGCCAACATGACCACCACGTCGATGACCGCCGACCAGATCCACGAAATCGGTGTCGCGGAGGTCGCGCGGTTGCGGGCAGAGATGGAATCGATCAAGAACGAAGTGGGGTTCAAGGGCGACCTCCAGGCGTTCTTCGCGGAACTGCGAGACAACAAGGACAATCCGCGCTACTACTATCCGAATACCGACGAAGGCCGCGAAGCCTACATCCGGGATGCCACCGCGGCGATCAATAAGATCAAGGCGGTGTTGCCGAAGTACTTCGGCATCCTGCCGAAGGCGGATCTCGTCGTCAAGCGCGTCGAGCCGTTCCGTGAGCAGGCCGGCGCCGCGCAGCACTACTTCCCGAGCACGCCGGATGGGTCACGGCCGGGCGTCTACTACGCGCATCTGCTCGACATGAAGGCGATGCCGAAGCACGAACTGGAAGTGATTGCGTACCACGAAGGCCTGCCAGGCCACCACATGCAGATTGCGATTGCGCAGGAGCTGACCAGCGTGCCGATGTTCCGTCGGCAGGCCGGCTTTGGCGCCTACTCCGAAGGCTGGGGTCTCTACGCGGAATGGCTGGCGCGTGAAATGCCGGGGACGTATCAGGATCCTTATTCTCGCTTCGGCCGTCTCGGCTCGGAGATCTGGCGCGCCATCCGCCTGGTCGTGGACACCGGCCTGCACGCGAAAGGCTGGACCGAAGAACAGGCCGTGCAGTACTTCCTGTCGAACTCCGCAACCACGGAAGCACAGGCGCGCTCGGAGATCCGCCGGTATCTGGTGCTGCCGGGGCAAGCGACCAGCTACAAAATCGGCATGCTGCGGATTCAGGAGCTGCGCCGCAAGGCGGAATCAGCGTTGGGCAGCCGCTTCGATATCCGCGGCTTCCACGACACGATTCTCGGCGGTGGCGCGCTGCCGCTGACGATCCTCGAGAAGCGTGTCGACCGCTGGATCGAGGAGCGGAAAGCGCAATAGCGAACCGAGCGCTCAGTTCAGCTGAATCGAAATCAGCTTCGACACGCCCGGCTCTTCCATCGTGACGCCGTAGAGACGATCGGCGATCTCCATGGTCTTGCGGCTGTGCGTGATGATGATGAACTGCGTCTTGTCCATCATCGATCGCAGCATCTCGATGAACCGGCCGACGTTGGCATCGTCGAGCGGCGCGTCGATTTCGTCCAGCAGGCAGAACGGGCTGGGCCGGTACTTGAACATGCCGAACATCAGCGCGATCGCCGTCAACGCCTTCTCGCCGCCCGACAGCAGCATCACGCTCTGAAGACGCTTGCCGGGCGGCTGCGCGACGATGTCGATGCCGCTTTCGAGGGGATCCGACTCGTCGAGCAGCATGATGCCGGCCTTGCCGCCGCCGAACAACGTCGAGAACATCTGTTGGAAGTTCTCGTTGATGGCAGTGAAGGCTTCGCGGAACCGCGCGTGCGTGGTCTCGTCGATCTTGGCGATTGCTTCGTTGGTCTGCGCAATCGAATCGACGAGATCCTGACGCTGCGTCGACAGGAACAGGTGGCGCTCCTCGAGCTCCTTCGACTGCTCGATGGCCATCATGTTGACCGGCCCCATGCGCTCGATCTTCTCGCGCAATTCCGCGATCGCCTCTTCCGCGGTCATCGCCGGAGAGCTCTCGTCTCCGGCTGAATCCGCGGAATCTCGCCGTAGCGCCTCAGGATCATCGGGCGCGAAGGCGGACGTGTCGGTTCCTTCTTCGAGCTCGTCGGCATCGATCGCCTCCGCCGCGCGAATCGCTCTGACGTCGGGCTGCACCTGCCCGGACGCCTCCATCTGCGCGACTTCATCGCGGATGTCGTCCAGCGAGGCATTGACCGTATCGAGCGCCTGCTGCGCCAGATGGGTCAGATCGGATTCGGCGGTCGCTCGCTGCACGTCGACCTCCGCGGCCAGTGCGCGAAGCGCATCGACAGCGCGCCGGGCGTCGCGAATCACCTCTTCCTGCTTCTCCGACGACAGCTTGATGGTCACGGCGGTTTCGTCGGCGACGATCATGTCGTGACGAAGGCCTTCGAGCCTGGCCACGTCCTCGTCCATCAATCGCTGGCCGTCGACGATCGCGTTCAGCAACCGCTCGCGCTGATCTCGCATCAACACGATGTCGCGCGTAGCGGCATCCATTCGCCGCTCGAGTTCGGCGGCGGCGTCCTCCATGCGCGCGACTTCAGCCACGGCCCCTGACGCACGTTCGACGAGACCGGCATGCTCGGCCCGGGCCTCGGCAGCCTTGCCGCTGAGGCCCTCGGCGGTGTCCCGCGCGTCGCCGAGCCGGCGCTGGGTTTGCGCCAGCGCGATTTCCGCTGCCGCTTTCTGTTCGTTGAGCCTGGCGATCGATTCGCGCGCTTCCGCCTGCCGTGCGTCAAGTCCCGCGATCTCTTCGTTGATCCGGCTCATCTCGGTCTGCACCAGCTCCGACCGTTGCTGGATCCGGGATTCATCGTCCTGCGCGCGCTCGGCCTGCCCTTGCACGCCGACGATTGATTTTTCCTGGCGGTGGATTTCGTCGCTGAGGCCGGCGATTGCCGCCGTCGCATGCGCCATCGCCTGCTCGAAACTCGAGGTCTCGTTGACCAGGTGCTCCAGCGAGGCGCGCGCCTCGCCAATCTTTTCGCGCAGCTCCTTGATCTCGCGCTTGGTCCCGAGAATGCCGCGCGATTCGGTTTTTTCACCACCGGTGACGACATGGCGGCCACGGAACACGTCACCCTCGAGCGTCGCAACCGGATACGGCACGGTCGGGGCGATGCGCGCGGCTGCTTCGAACGACTCTGCAATCAGCGCCCCTCCCAGCACGGCTTGAATCGCCTGCGGGAATGGACCACCGATGCGGACGACAGACGACAGACGGATGGTCCCTTCCGGAACCGCCGCCGGCACTTCTTCCGGAACGTAGGCCTGCACGGCAGTCGGCACGAACGTTTGCGCGTCACCAGCCACGTACGTCTGCACGTCCGGCTGAACGACGGTCGCGCCGCCATCGGGGCGGCCGACAATGAAGCCGCAGCGGCCGGCGGCTTCCTGCCGAATCAGGCGAAGGCCTGCCATCACATGTTCGAGCCGCTCGACCAGCACGTGCTGCAGCAGATCGCCCATGCACGCTTCCACGGCGCGTTCGTAGCGCGGCTCGACTTCGACGAAATCGGCGACGGCGCCCATCTGGCCCACCTTGCCGTTGGCGTTGACGAGCACCATCCTCGCTGCGTCGGCAAAGCCGCCGCGGTGCGAATCGATTTCTTCGAGCGATCGCAGCCGCGCGTCCATGCCGGCCAGCTCGTGCTCGCGGGTTCGGACCTCGCGGGCGCGCCACTCGTGCTCGACGCGGGCGCTGGCCAGTTCGGACTCGCGCGCCGTTTTCGCGACGCGCGCCGCATCCAGATTCTCGGTCGCGCGATGCACTGCCTCGGCGGCGGCCAGGCGCTGCGCGCGCGCGCGCTCCAGCTCGACGCCCAACTCGCGGGCTTCGAGCTCGAGCCGCGACTGCGCGGCGACAGCGCGCTCACGCTGCGCCGCGGCTGAATCTTGCGCGGCGGTCAGCGCGGTGATGGTGTTGAGGACGGCGTAGACATCGCCACGCGCTTTCTCGACGTCCTGCTCGAGCGCTTCGATGGCCAGCCACGCCTGCGTGTATTCGTCAGCGGCGGCCGAGGCGCGCTGTGCGGCTTCGTCACGCGCCGCCGCGGCTTCGCTGGCGGCCTGCCGCCGGCCTTCCAGCGCGATCCGCTCGGGTTCACGTCTCGCCTCGAGTTGCTCGCGCTCGGCTTCGAGCTCCTCGGCGCGCTTGAGCAGCATCTCCGCCTGCTGGGTGTCGAGCGCGATCTGTTGCTGCCGCCGATTGATCTCGAGCTCGTGCGCGTGCACGGCCTCGCGCGCCTGCGTCGCGGCCGCGTCGGCCGCCGCCAGCTCGATGCGAATGCGCCCGAGCTCGTTTTCGACTTCCGCCAGGCGCGCCGATGCCGCCGCTTCGCTTTCGCGTGCTTCCTTGAGCCGGGTCCGCGCCGATTCGATGGCGTCCGACAACGTCCGGTAGCGCCGCGCGAACAACACCTTTTCCCACCGGCGCATCTCGTCGCGCAGACGCGTATACCGCCGCGCCTTTGCCGCTTGCCGCTTCATCGAGCCGCGCTGCTTGTCGATCTCGTAAACGATGTCGTCAAGGCGCGTCAGGTTCTGCTGCGCCGCTTCGAGCTTCAACTCCGCGGCGCGGCGGCGAGCTTTGTATTTGGTGATCCCGGCGGCTTCCTCGATCAACTGGCGCCGATCGGTCGGACGCGAGCTGAGGATCATCCCGATTTTGCCCTGCTCGATAATCGCGTAGGCCTTGGCGCCGAGGCCGGTGTCCATCAGCAGCTCGTGGATGTCCTTGAGCCGGCAGGTCTGCCCGTCGATCAGATATTCGCTTTCACCCGAGCGGAACAACCGCCGCGTGACTTCGACTTCGCGGGTCACCGGCGCCAGCAGGTGTTCCCGCGCCGCACTGAGGCCGTTTCCGTGCCCGTTGCCGTCACCGTGCGCCGCTCCCGGCTCGCCGCTCGTGGCTGCCGGCACCTCTTCGCCGAGTTCCTTAAGCACCGACGGCGGCACGATCACGTTACCGAAACGCAGACGCACTTCGGCGGCACCGGTGGGCTTGCGCGCATCGGAACCGCTGAAGATGACGTCTTCCATCTTGTCGCCGCGGAGGCTCTTGGCGCTCTGTTCGCCAAGGACCCACGTGAGCGCGTCGGCGACGTTGCTCTTGCCGCAGCCGTTGGGGCCGACGATGGCGGTGACGCCGCGGTCGAAGGCCAGCTCGGAGCGGTCCGAGAAGGATTTAAAGCCTGAGATTTCGAGACGTTCGAGATGCATTTTTGTGCAGGAGCCTGCCGCGCCGAAGCTGAAAGCGAAGGCGGGAGGAAACGCCCGTCAGTCTAGCAAGCACAGTTTGTTGTAGCAAGAAGGAAAAGACCCCCAATATTTAGGGGTCTTGTGACCTAACCAACGGCTGAGCCGCCGGCCGCCCTATGGCTTCGCGACGGTCGTCTTCTTCAGCGTCAGCAGCTGCTCGGCCTCGGGAAACTTCGAAATGGCGAATTTCGCCTGCGGGTCGACCGTGATCAGGCGCTGCTTCGCGGTTGCAATGTCGAAGACCGCTTCGTCAATGGCGTAACGAATCATGGCGCGGATGAATTCGAGGTCTTTCGACCACGAGTCCTCTTCGATCTTGACATTCTTCGACGTCACGAACGTCTTGAAGTCCGCGACCATTGCATCGTCAACGGCAAAACCCTTCTTGACGAGACGACGCGTTGGGCCCGAGTGGCCGGCGCGCGCATCGCCCTCGGCGCTGAACGCTTCCGCGTAGGAGAGGAACAAGCCGCGCTGATACAAACCGCGCCCGAAGCGCGTCGGATTGAAGCCTTCGACGGGACCGTCGAACCGCAGATCCGGTTCGATGCCACCTCCCGAAAACACCTTGCGCCCGCCGGTGGTGTACTTCAACTGGTCAGCCGACTTCTCGCGCTCTTTCTGATCCTTCAACGTGTAGGTGAGGTACTCGTCGAAGGTTCCGTCCCACGGCCGCTGAATGAGCCGGCCGCTCGGCGTGTAATACCGCGCCGTGGTCAGCGCCAGCCCGGCGCCGCCGCTGACGCGATAGACCGACTGCACCAGCGCCTTGCCGAATGTCGTCTCGCCGACGACCAGCGATCGATCGTAATCCTGCAGCGCGCCCGAGACGATTTCCGATGCGCTGGCGCTATTGCGATTGACCAGCGTCACCATCGGAATCGTCAGGTACTCGCCCTGCTCGGTGGCGCGATAGTCCGAATCGGAATTCGAGACGCGGCCGCGCGTGTAGACAATCATCGAACCTTTCGGCAGGAATCGATTCGTCATGCGAATCGCCTGATCGAGCTGGCCGCCGGGATTGCTGCGAAGGTCGAGCACCAGGCGCTTCATGCCCTTCTTGACCATCGCCTCCAGGGCCTTCCCGAGATCTTCATCGGTGTGTTCGGCGAAATCGGTGACGCCGACGTAGCCGGTGGTGCCGTCGATCATGAACGAAGCCGACAGCGTCGGGATGCTGACCTGGTCGCGCATCACCCGCATTTCGAGCAGCCGGTCGAAGCCTTTACGGCGCACGCCGATGTTGACGAACGTACCCTTCGGCCCTTTCAACTTGTTGACGGTGGCCTCGGTCGTCCAGCCCTTGGCGCTGACCCCTTCCACTTCCGCGATCACGTCGCCGCGGCGCATGCCGCTGGCAGACGCCGGCGAACCTTCAAAGATGCGCGTCGCGGTGATGTCGCCGTCGATTGAAGTGATCTGCAGGCCGAGCCCGTAATAGCGGCCTTCCTGCCGCTCGCGCATTTGCGCGTAGGTGCGCGGATCCATGAAGCTCGAATGCGGATCGAGCGTCTGCAGCATGCCGTTGATGGCGCTGTAGACCATCCGATCGGATTCGACCGGCTCGGAATACTGCGTCTGGATCGCCGTCAGCGCCGCCGTGAAGGTTCGATAATGGTTCGGAACGGTCTCCGCAGCGGCGGGGGCGCTCTTCCCGTAAACCCCGCCAACCAAAGCGGAAACGAGAATCGCAACAAAGGCGGCAATCGTCGATCGGCTGCGCATAGTTGATGGTAGCTGAGTCCCCTGCCGCCCACAAGGCAGACCGCCGAAACAGCGGGGTTGAGACTATACTTACCTTTGGACGTTTTGGGCCAGAAACCGGCCGTCCCAGCTTTTAAGGGAGCACCTATATGTTTGGTTCCATCGGCATGCCAGAGCTCATCATCATCCTGGTGATCGCGCTCATCATTTTCGGGCCGCGAAAACTGCCCGAGCTCGGCAAGTCGCTCGGCCGCAGCATCAACGAGTTCAAGAAAGCGTCAACGGACCTCCAGAACACGCTCGAGCAGGAAATCAAGATCGAGGAACAGAAGGAGAATGCCGCGAAGTTCAAGGCCGAGCAGGATACGGCCGGCGCAGCGATCCCAAAGGCTGACGAGACTCCCACACAGACCGTCTCGCGAACCTAGCCCCTTGGCAGCAGGCACTTGGCTCTAGTTCCATTCCCAAGTCACAGCCGACAGGACGAGACCCTTCCGGCGAAGCCGGACGGGTTTTCGCCCTTTGACGACGAAGAGCCCGGCGACGGCCGGATGACGTTCCTCGAACACCTCGACGAGCTGCGCCGGCGCATCACGCACGCCGTCGCCGGACTGTTCGTGGGATTCCTGATCGCCTTCGCATTCATCCGGCAGGTGTTCGATTTCGTCTACGAGCGGCTGCGCATTGCCGTGCCCGGCGGAAAGTTGATTTACACCGAGGCGCCGGAGATGTTCATGCTCTGGATCAAGATCGCCGCGCTCACCGGTGTCCTGATCGCGTCGCCGTACATCATGCTGCAGGTGTGGTTTTTCATCGCGCCCGGCTTGTACGCGAAGGAAAAAAAGTTCGCGATTCCTTTCGTGCTGTCTTCGTCGATGTTGTTCATCGGCGGCGCGGCGTTTTCGCATTACTTCGTGTTTCCGGCCGCGTGGAATTTCTTCGCGAGCTTTGGCAACAGCTACGTCGAATTCCTGCCCCGAGTCGGTCCGATCTTCGGCATGTACGTGAAGCTCATGCTGGGCATCGGTCTCACGTTCCAGCTGCCGGTGCTGATGTTCGTCCTGGCCCGCCTCGGGATCGTCTCCGCGGGATTTCTGCTGCGGAACTTTAAGTATGCGGTCCTTCTGATCTTCATCTTTGCTGCGGTCATCACACCGGACACTAACCCGTTGACTCAGGTGATGGTAGCGGGCCCAATGGTCGTGCTTTACCTGTTCGGTGTTGCAGTAGCGTGGCTTTTTGGGAAATCCAAAAAATTAGATTCTGACGAAGAAATCCGCTAACCCGATAGGTACGTTTGACTTCGGGCCACTCCGGCTCTACACTAACTGTATGAAAATCCTTCGCCCTCTGGCGATGAGCCTAATGCTGAGCTTGGTGTGTACTCTTCCGGCCCGCGCGCAAGAGACTCGGCCGGGCGGCAACACGATTTTCGGTGATACAGGCATCTGGTTCGTGCCACTTGGCGACACGCTACGCAAAGGCGGGTGGAGTGGCGGCTTACAACTCGTCAATGCCGATCGCAGCGAAGGCTTCAGTGACATCACCGATATCAACGGGATGTTCGCGTTTGGCGCAACCGATCGCATCGAGCTCTTCGGGACGTTCGGCGGCCGCCGCATCGACGCCGACGTGGTGCCCGTCGCCCGCAATGCGCAGCCGCAGGATTACTTGATTAACAAGGGTTGGAGCACCGGGCTCGGGGATTTCTGGGCGGGCGCCAAGTTCGGCATCACATCGCAGGCCACCAACAACGGCTACTCGACGGCGCTGCGCCTGATGGTCAAGCTTCCCACCGCCAGCGAGGATGATGGCCTTGGCACGGGCAAGCCGGATTTCCAGTTCGATTTGATTGGCTCGCGCGAGTTTGCTGAGAAGGTCAATCTGACGGCGTCGGCCGGCATCAAGCTGCGCGGCCAACCCGACGGGTATAACCTCACGCGCGGTTTCAAATGGGGCATTGGCGGCTCGTACCCGAGCCGGTCGAAGCTGCGTCTCGTGGCCGAGATGTACGGCGAAGCGCTGTTCAACCAGTCGCAAACCTATACTGGGAACTCTCCCGCGCCTGGGATGCCGCGCGAATGGGATCCCGACGCCACGCGTGATTTATTCGGCGGCTTTCAGTGGAACGCGTCGAACGGCTTTTATCTCGGTGCCGGCGTGAGTTACACGGCGTCGTACGCGCTTCATCGCCGTGACTTCATGACGTCGGAAGACAGCGAGTTCGATCGCCTTGGCCTCCAGGTCCGCCTTGGCTATCATCCGAGCGGTGTGAGAGTGTTCGCGCCGCCTCCGGCAACCGTCACGCCTGGCGCGCCGGCGACGCCGCCAATGCCGCCGAATCGCGCACCCACGGTGAAGGCACGTTGCGAGCCGTGCACGGTTGAAGTCGGGCGGCAGTTGACCGCATCCGCCGACGCGCAGGATCCCGATGGCGACACGTTGAGCTACCGCTGGTCCAGCCCGACCGGCAAATTCGCCAACCCTGCCGATCGTCAGACACCGTGGACCGCTCCCGGCCAGGTCGGCTCCGTCCCCCTGACCGTGACCGTCGACGATGGCAAGGGGATGACGGCGACGGATACCGTCACGGTGCAGGTGATTGCCCCGGCGGCGAAGAAGCAGCTGACATTCGAGGACGTCCACTTCGACTTCGATCGCTTCTCGCTGCGTGCCGAAGCGACTCGCATTTTGGACGAAGCCATCAAGGCCATGCAGGAGGACGCGAACCTGCGGCTGACCGTCGAAGGTCACACCTGTAACATCGGGACCACCGAATACAACCTCGCGCTCGGCGAACGGCGTTCGGCGGCCGTGCGCGACTACCTGACCAGCCGCGGCATCAACGCCAACCGCTTACAGACCGTGAGCTACGGCGAGGAACGCCCGCGACACGACAACTCGCGCGAAGAAACGCGCCGGCTGAATCGTCGCGCCGCCCTAACGGTGCGCTTGCAGTAACTTTTAACTTTTAACTTTTCACTTCCAGGAGGGCCAGGAGCCGATCGAGAAACGGCGCCTGGCCCTTCAGTATTTTCAGCCGCGCTTCTTCGATCGAAAACCACCCCGCGCGATCGACTTCCGGAAATTCGGACATGCGGCCGGACTTCGGCGGCCATTCCATCTGGAACAGATTGCTCTTCACCGTCGTCACGTCGAAGTCGGCTTCCGCCGCCCAGGCATGAATGATTTTGCCGCTCGGCTGCTTGACCGTGCCCAGCGCCACGAACTCACCCTGCGGGGCCGACCCCATTTCTTCCTCGAATTCGCGTCTCGCGGCGTCGAGCGGCAGCTCAGCATCGGTGAACTGCCCTTTCGGAAGCGTCCAAGCACCGAAGTCCTTGCGCGCCCAGAGGGGACCACCGGGATGCGCCAGCAGGACTTCAATGCCTGACGGCCTCCGACGGTACAGCAGGATGCCCGCTGCCTGCTTTGGCATCGATCTCCCGTCAGTAGGCCTTCGCGAACCAGGCGGACACTTTTGCCGGCTTCCCGCATTTCAGGCATGGTTCGCCCGGTGCCGCGTCGTCGTTGATGGGGATGTTGCGGATCGTCGCCTGTGTCTCGGCTTTGATGTCGGCCTCGCACTGCGCCTCTTCACACCAGGGTGAGATGACGAAACCGGGGCGCCCTGCCATGATCTGCTTGAACTCGTCGTACGACGAGGTGCGGCTGGTATGGTCATCGCGGAATTTCTTGGCGCGGTCGAGCAGCGCGGCCTGGATCTCGTCGAGCGTCGTCTTGATCCGATCGACGAGGCCGTCAATCGGCAACGACTCTTTGGCGCGGGTATCGCGCCGGGCCGCGAATACGGCATTTTTCTCGATGTCCTTCGGGCCAATCTCGAGTCGCATCGGCACGCCGCGCATTTCGTACTCGCTGAACTTCCAACCGGGCGTTTGGCTTTCGTCGGCATCCAGCTTGACACGAATGCCTGCCGCGGCGAGCTGATCGCGGATCTCCTGGCACTTCGGCAGGACGGTTTCCTTCCAGTTGCCGCGTGGAATCGGCACGATCACCACCTGGTACGGCGCAATCTTCGGCGGCAGGATCAGGCCGCTGTCGTCGCCGTGCGTCATGATCACGGCGCCAATCAATCTCGTGGTCACGCCCCAGGACGTGGTCCAGGCATGCTGCAGCGTCTTATCGCGGCCCTGAAACTGAATCTCGAACGCTTTGGCGAAATTCTGGCCGAGGTTGTGCGAGGTGCCGGCCTGCAGCGCGCGGCCGTCGCCCATGAGGGCTTCGATCGAGTACGTGCGCGAGGCTCCGGCGAATTTCTCGCTTTCGCTCTTGCGGCCGTCGATCACCGGCACCGCGAGAACGTTCTCGCACACGTCCTTGTAAAGCGCGAGGATCTTCAACGTCTCTTCCTGCGCTTCTTCGGCGGTTTCGTGGGCGGTGTGGCCTTCCTGCCAGAGGAACTCGGTCGTTCGCAGGAACGGACGCATCACCTTCTCCCAGCGCACCACGTTCGCCCACTGATTGATCAGCACGGGTAGATCGCGCCAGGACTGAATCCACTTCTGGTACATCACGCCGATGATCGTTTCCGACGTCGGGCGGACGATCAGCTTCTCGGCGAGATCCTCGTCGCCGCCCTTGGTGACCCAGGCAACCTGAGGTGCGAAGCCCTCGACGTGATCCTTCTCTTTGAGCAGCAGGCTTTCCGGGATGAACAGCGGAAAGTAGGCGTTGACGTGGCCGGTTGCCTTGATACGCGTATCGAGCTCGCGCTGCAGGTGCTCCCACATCGCGTAGCCGTAGGGACGAATCACCATGCAGCCCTTGACCGGCGAGTAATCCGCGAGCTCCGCTTTGCGGACGACGTCGAGGTACCACTTCGAGAAGTCGACGGACTGCTTGGTGATCTCGGTGACGAACGCGTCCTGCTGTTTACCTGCCATTAGTGGATTCTTTCCCCAAAGTGAATCCTGAATTTTACGTCATCTCGCGCAGGAAAGTCGGAACGCGCGTGGCTGCCGCGGGTTTCCTCGCGGCGGATCGCCGCATGCGCCATCAGGCGGCCAACGGTGATCAGCGACGCCAGCCGTCCGCGATCCGATCCCAACGCCGCGTACCAGCCGTCGAACCGCTCGAGCGCGATCTGCAGACCGGCGCCGTCTCGCAGCAGGCCGACGGCGTTCCACATCAGCGCTCGCACTTCTGATTCGGCGGGCCGCGGTCCGGCCGCGCCGCTGCCAGCGCCTACGGGGGCATCGTCTGTCGCCAGGATCGAAAACGGCGCGACCTCCCCGCCCGGCAGCAACATCGCTTGTGCGGCGCGCGCGCCAAAAACGAGGCCTTCGAGCAGCGAATTGCTGGCGAGCCGGTTGGCGCCATGGACGCCCGTGCAGGCGACCTCACCGGCCGCGTACAGGCCTGGCAGCGTCGTCCGGCCCCACAAGTCGGTTTCCACGCCGCCCATGACGTAGTGCGCCGCCGGTCCGACCGGAACACGATCGACCGCCAGGTCGAGCCCGACGGTCCGGCACGCCTCGGTAATGGTCGGAAAGCGCGCGCGGACCCACGTCGCGTCGAGGTGTAACATCGACAAGTAGACGGGCGAATTGGTGCGATGCTGTTCGCGGACGATCGCTCGCGAGACCAGATCGCGCGAGGCGAGTTCCCCCGAGGGGTGATAGCGGTTCATGAAGCGCTCGCCGTCGGCGTTCAACAGCCGGCCGCCTTCGCCGCGTAACGCCTCGGATAACAAAAAGCGGGGCGCGCCGGGTACGTCGAGTGCGGTTGGATGGAACTGCACGAATTCCAGGTCGGTGCAGCGGGCGCCCGCAAACCACGCGAGCATCACGCCGTCGCCCGTGGCAATCGGCGGATTGGTGGTCTCCTGGAACAGGTGGCCCGCGCCACCAGTGGCGAGCAACACGGCGCCGGCGTGCACCTCGTCGACGGCGGCACCGGTAGCGACGCGGACGCCGATGCATCGATCGCTGCGCACGATCAGCTCGTGCACACGCGCGCCCGATTCGACGCGGACCCGCTCGAAAGACGCGACTCGCTCCCACAGGGTGCGGCCGATCTCGCGGCCCGTGGCATCGCCGGCATGCAGCACGCGCCGGCGATCGTGCGC
>DASPNQ010000008.1:0-3870 GCA_035626435.1 Vicinamibacterales bacterium | reverse complement strand
TGGCCGGTGTTCGATGTTGCGGTGATCCTGCTTCGGCCGCCTGGCGCGTTCTTCCCGCAGATCACGATGGCGGGCTTCGATCCGATCGCGCCATCCGAATGGCCGATGCCGTCGCGGTGGCATCACCGCCTGCGCCGGCGGCTGTTCGCGCCGTTTCTCAAATGGTTTGTCGTCTACCGATCCGCAAAGCTGTGGGGCGAAGAGGGCTACGACTATTTCCTCAGTTGCCGTGGCTATCCGCCATCAATCGAGGTCCATCCCGTCGCTGAACGGCCGGTGTCGGTCCGCGTCGCCGTCGACGGACCGCCTCGCGTGCTGTTCCTGACCGGCTCCGAGTCGGTCGACAACGACTACCTGATCGAGGTGTACCAGCGCGTCATGCGACTGGCCCACGACGCGGGCTTTCAGGTCTTCATGAAAGATCATCCGCTGTACCGACTCGGCCTCGACTTGCCGTTTGCGACCGTGCTGGACGCCGCGATGCCGATCGAGCTCGTTGACGATGGCTTCGATGTCGCTGTCGCCGTCGCCAGCACGGCTCTGTTCAGCGTCGGGCGACGTAAGGTGTCGATTGTCCGCCTGATCGAGTCCATGGCGACCGAGATCAAGGACGCCCGCGTCCGATACCTCAAGTCCGTTCCAGGCGGCGACTCGATCGAATTTCCGGCAACGCTCGACGACGTCCGTCGAGTGTTCGAAACATCGCGTCGATGTTGACCGCGGTACGCGCGCTCGTCACGGCGCACACCGTTGCGCTGATGGTCGTGCCCAAGGAGGGCCTCGGCTTCCGGCCTGAGGACGTTACCGGCGTCCTGCTGCTCGTCGCACTCGTGCTGCTGTGGTGGGCGGGCGAGCTTGCCGTTCCGGACAGGCGGCTGGTAACCATCACCACCGCTTACGTGACTTACTTTCTGTTCGTGTTCCTCGTGCGCGATTTGCCGGCGGGGTATTACCAGGCATCGGTGTTCTGGTTCAAGGAGCTGAGTTACGTCGCCTACGGATATCTGGTGTGGCGCGGCTTCAGCAGCGACCTGCAATCCTTTGTTCGGGTCGCGTCATGGCTGACACTTCCCAACTTGATCTATGGCGCGTATCAACTGAGCACGGCGCCCGCCGGCCTCTACGGGGCATCACCGTTCGGCCGCGGCAATTCGCCGAGTTCGTCGGGCATGGTCTTCCTGATTTGCTCGATGGTGCTGCTGGCGCGTTGGATGCTGGGAGGGCGCGCGCGGTGGCTGATCCCGGCGTCGTTGCTGTCGTTGACACTCGTGTTTGCCTCGGGCTCGAAGATCGCCGTGGTCGGCGTGATTTCGATATACGGCTACTACTTTTTGTTGGCGGCCTGGCACGATCCAAACCGCAGGACGATCGCCAGATTCTCGGCGGTGGTCGCGATCCTCGCGATCGCGATGAGCGCGGCGATCAGGGCCGGGAAGAACGAGTGGCGACGGCTGGGACGGTACCGCGGTTTTTTCCGGCCGATCCAGGTCGTGAGGAACCGCGGCATCTGGTGGAAAGTCCGCTGGATTGATGGCCCGACAAGTGCCGTGATTGGTGCGGGCTACTCGCCGCCTCATGTGGTACCCGGTGAGCCGTACGGTTTCGGGATGGCGATGGACAACCAAGTGCTCTACTACCTGATCACCGGGGGGGTGCTGTCGGTCCTGCTTTATCTGGCCCTGATGGTCAGAATGTATCGGCTGTTGCCCTCGTGGTACCCGGAGGGGCGCCTGCTCCGCAGCACGGTCGTGGCCTTTGCCTTGATGGGCGTGGGCGCAGAAGTCCTGCAGCTGAGCCTCCACGGTAACGCGTTCTGGTTGATGGTCGGACTGTGCAGCGCGTTCGCGACAGCGCGGGCGCGCAGCGAGGCCGCAGCATGATTCCGCGGCGTTGGAGCTACCCAAAGATCCGTTCACTGATTCGATTGACGGTGCTATTGCATACCGTCGCGTTGCTGGTGTTTCCGAAGAACGCGTTGGGCTTCCGACCCGAAGATCTCACCGGGGCTCTGACGCTCGCCGTGATCGTCATCCTGGCAATTACCACGCCCTTGGCGGTGCCGACACGGTGGTTCGCGCGTTTGATTGGCGTCTACCTGCTCTACTTTCTGTGCGTCCTGGTGCTTCGCGACTTCCCGCAGGGCTATTACCAAGCCTCGGTTTTCTGGTTCAAAGAAGCGAGCTACATCGCCTTCGGGTATCTGATCTGGCTGGGCTATCGCACGAATCCGCAGGCGTTCATCAGGATCGCGTGCGTGTTGGCGGTTCCGAATCTCGCGTACGGTTTCTATCAGATCCTGACGGGGCCGTCGGGCATCTACGGCGCGGCGCCCTTTGGCCATGCTCACTCGCCGAGTTCCGCTGGCATGGTGTACTTTGGGCTCTCCCTCATCCTGTTCACGTGGCTCGTTGTCGAAAAGCCACCGAAATGGGCGATGTCACCGTTTCTACTGTCGCTGGTCCTGGTGTTTGCGTCCGGCTCGAAAATCGCCGTTGTTGGCGCGGCTGTGTTCTTCGGGTGGTATATGGCGCAGACGGTGTGGAACGATCCCACGCCTCGAGCCTTGATCCGGCTCACGGCCGTGATCGCCGTCGCTGTCGCAGCGACCGCGGTCGCGGTGGCGCTCGGGAGCTTTGGCGCCTGGTCGGGATTGGGCAGGTACGCGGGTTTCCTACAACCGGTGCAGGTGCTCGCCGAGCGGGGGATTTGGTGGAAGCTTCGCTGGATTGACAGCCCGTTGAGTGCGGTGATCGGCGCCGGCTACTCGCCGCCACACGTCGTTCCTGGCGAGCCTTATACGTTCGGCATGGCGATGGACAACCAGGGCCTCTACTATCTCGTCACGGGCGGGGCGCTCTCGCTGGTGCTGTACTTTTTTCTGCTCGGAGCGATCTACGTGATGGCGCCGCCGCGCAGTCCGGAAGGCAAGCTGCTGCGCGCGGGCGTGATGGCGTACGTCTTCATGGGGCTTGGCGCCGAAGTGCTTCAACTCAGCATCCACGGAAATGTGTTTTGGCTGCTGGTCGGCATGTGCCTGGCACTGACCACCCACCGTTCAGCGCCGCTGTCGCAGCGCCACGCGACGCCGTGATCCCGCGTGACCGCGGTCTTGCTGTCGACCGAGTGTCTTGCCTCGTGGTAATGACCCGATGGTTGCGGCCGGCCCGGCGCTTACCCTTTGCCGGAGTTCGCGCGGCGTCATGACCTCGTCGATTACGTTCTTCAGTATCCCCAAAGCGTTTGTCGGGCACACCGGTGTGATCCAGACCAACGCGATTCGCAGTTGGAGCCGGATTCCCGGCGCCGAAGTGATTCTGTTTGGCGACGAGCCCGGCGTCGCCGAAACGTCCGCCGCGCTGGGGGTTCGCCATGAGGCGACCGTGCAACGGAATGCGCTGGGCACGCCGTTGATCAGCGACGCGTTCGCGCGCGCCAGCCGGGTCGCGACTCGGGAGGTGTTGGCCTACGTCAACGCTGACATCATGTTCACCAGCGACATCGTCGCCGGCGTGACCGCGGTGCGCCGATCAGCGGGGCGATCGTGGCTGATGGTCGGCCGCCGGCACGACATCGACATCGTTGACGATGTCGATGTGATCACCGAAGGGGAAGACGCGTTTCGACGCCGGGTGCTGGCGCGTGCGACTCTGCACGGCCCCTCGGGCATCGACTACGTCGTGTTTCCCCGCGACTTGGCGATTCCCTGGCCGCCGATGGCCGTCGGACGACCCGGCTGGGACAGTTGGTTGATGTATTCGATGCGCGCGGCTGGTGTGGCGCTGATCGATGCCTCCGCAGCCATTCTGGCCATTCATCAGAACCATCCGCCCGCGTACAGCTCGACCGGCGTCGAAGCACGTCACAACCGCT
>DASPNQ010000007.1:0-108855 GCA_035626435.1 Vicinamibacterales bacterium | reverse complement strand
CGTGCCCATGTTCACGTACTGGCCCTCGAGCGCCGTGCCCGTCTTCGTGCAGGTCTGCGAGGCGCCGGCCGCCAACGACGCGATCGTGCAGATCGCCCCGACCTTGTCGTCGACCACGTTGACGTTGGTCAGCGTGACGTTACCGGTGTTGGTGATGTCATACGTCCAGGTCACCGTCGAGCCAACCGCGACGTAGACGCCCGGCGCGGCGTTGTTGTCCGTGCCGTTGGTCTTCTTGACGATCGAGATCCCCGGCGTCTGGCCGTAGTAGTGATCCGGATCCTCGTCCGTGACCTCGGGACCCACCGGCGGCTTGCCGGTGACCGTGCCCATGTTCACGTACTGACCCTCGAGCGCCGTGCCCGTCTTCGTGCAGCTATCCGACGCGCCCGGTGCCAGGCTCGGAATCACGCAGATCGCGCCGACCTTGTCGTCGGTGATGGCGACATCGGTCAGCGTCACGTTGCCGGTGTTGGTGACGTTGTAGGTCCAGGTCACCGTCGACCCGGCCGCGACGTAGACACCCGGCGCGGCGTTGTTGTCCGTGCCATTGGTCAGCTTCACGATCGAAATCGACGGCGTCTGGCCGTAGTAATGATCCGGGTCGCAGGCATTGAGCGCCACGCCGGCCGCCGACGTCGCCGCCACGCAGCCGTTGTTCACATACGCGCCCGCCGTCGCCACGCCCGTGCCCGTGCACACCATCGACGCGCCCACCGCCAGCGACGTCGACGGGCAGCTCACCGCCACGCCCTTGTCGTCGGTCACGTTCAGGCTCGCCAGCGCCACGTCGCCCGTGTTGGTGACCTCATACGTCCAGGTCATCGGCGTCCCGACCGCCACGAAGAGCCCCGGCGCTGCGTTGTTGTCGCTGCCGTTGGTCTTCTTGACGATCGCCACCTTCGGCGTCTCGCCGTAGTAGTAGTCCGGATCGCACGCCGTGTTCGTCGCCGTGCCCGCCGGACCGACACCCACCACGCACGCGTCGTTCTTATACGCGCCGGCAATCGCCGGCCGGCTCGCCGTGTAGGTCCACGTCTCCGTCAGGTCCAGCTTGCCGTCGTTGTTCGTGTCGCCGCTGAACACCGTCACCGCGAAGTCGTCGGTGCTGTCGGCCGGCGTGCCGTTGTCGTCCTTGACGGCCACGTTGCTCACCGCCACGTTGCCGGCGTTGGTGACCTCATACGTCCAGGTCACCACCGAGCCCACCGCCACAATCGGGCCGGGGCCGGTCGGATGATCCGTGCCGTTGGTCTTCTTGACGATCGCCACCTTCGGCGTCTCGCCGTAGTAGCGGTCCGGATCGCACGCGCTCACTGCTACGCCGACCGGCGGGTGGCCGACCACGCAGCCGTTGTTGATGTACTGCCCCGCCGTTGCCGTCCCCGTCGCGCTGAACTGCCAGGTCTCCGTCACGTCCAGCTTGCCGTCGGTATTGGTGTCGCCTGACTGATACGTCGCCGTAAAGTCGTCGGCCGGGTTTGCCGTCGTGCCAGCGTCATCCGTCACCACGACATTGCCCACCGCGATGTTGCCGGTGTTCTTGACCGTGTAACCCCAGGTCACTAGCGATGGGACCGCCACAACCGGGCCCGTACCGCTGTTGTTATCGGTGCCGTTCGTGGTCTTGATGATGCTGATACTCGGCGTCTGGCCGTAGTAGTTATCAGGATCGTTGTCGGTGACATCGGGGCCGGCCGGCGGCTTGCCGATCACGGTGCCCAGGTTGGTGTACTGACCGGCCGCGGCCGTACCCGCCGCTGTGAACAGCCACGTTTCATTCGTGTCCAGCCTGCCGTCATCGTCCGTATCACCGCTGACATACGTGGCCGCAAAATCATCCGCCGTATTGCCCGGGGTGCCCGCATCATCGGTGACGACGACGTTGCTCAGAGCTACGTTGCCGGTGTTATTGACGGTGTAGGTCCAGGTCACTGTCGACGGCACCGCCACGAGAACGCCCGGCGCGACGTTGTTGTCGGTGCCGTTGGTCTTCTTGATGATGTTGATCTTGGGCATCGCGCCCATCACGACGACCTGAGCCTCGTCGTCATCGGACGGAGGACCGCTAACCGGCTTGTCGCCCGGCGTCGAATCGATGTCGAACTGATTCGCCGTCCACACCTGCACGAAGTTGGTCTTGTTGCCGGACGTCGCCATCGTCGCCGTAATGCTCAGCGTCTTGGTATCGCCCGGTGCGACAGTGCCAACCGTCCACGTCGAGCCGCTGAACGATCCCTGACTCGCCGATGCCGACACGAACGTGAGACCAGCGGGAAGCACGTCGCTCAAGGTCACGCCGGTCGCCGTGCTCATGCCGGCGGCATTGCTGACCGTGATCGTGAACAAGACATCGCTGCCTACCTGAGGAACGTTGACGTCAACCGCCTTGGTCACAGACAGATCGATAGGCTTCAAGCCGCCGTCGATCGTCAGGTTGGAATCGCCCGCCGCGACGGTGTAAACGCCCGTCAATTGGCCGTTGAAGTCGCTATCGGCCGCGTCGGGGCCCGAGTCGAGCAAAGTCCACGCGTCATACGTGCCAGACGGCGTAACAAAACGCAGACGATAGTTGCCGGGCGCGACCACGAACTGATACTTGCCGGCGAGGTCGGTGACCGTGGTGTCCAGCACCGTCGCGCCGGCCGCGTCCATCAAAGTCACTACCACTCCGGCGAGACCGGGTTCACCGGCGTCCTGCTGGCCGTTGATGTTCTTGTCGAGCCACACGTAGTCGCCGATCACTGCCGGGGGCGTGATCATCACGTCGTCTTCGTCGTCCTCGGTCGGCGTCCCGTCCGGCGGCTGATTACCGGGTTTCGAGTCGACGTCGATCTGACTTGCCGTCTGCACTTGCGTGAAGTTCCGCTTGATGCCGCCGGTCGCGACATTGGCGGCCAACGTCAACGTGGCGGAGTTGCCAGCGGCGAGGGTGCCGACCGTCCAAGTCGAGCCGCTGAATGACCCCTGCGTCGCTGCGGCCGAGACGAAGTTCAGACCTGCAGGCAACACGTCGGTGACGGTGACGCCAGTGGCGGTGCTGAAACCGCCGGCATTCGCCACGGTGAGCGTGAACACGACGTTGCTACCAATCGAGGGCGTGTTGTTGTCGACGGTCTTGTTGATTGACAGATCGATTGGCAGCAAGCCGCCGTCGACCGTCAGGTTGGTCTCACCAGAGGCCACCACGTACTGGCCGGTCCCGCCCATGGCGTCGGCGTCGCTGTCGCCCGCGTCCGCACCTTGGTCGGGCGTAGTCGTCGTGTCATACGCGCCCGCCGGCAGCACGAAACGGACACGGTAGGTCCCTGGCCGGACCTTGAACTCGTATTCGCCGGCCGCGCCGGAGATTGTCGTCTGGAGCGGCGTCGGCCCGATGGCGCCCAACAACATGACGGAGACGCCGGGGATGCCGCTTTCACCCTCATCCTGCCGACCGTTGCCGTTGATGTCGAGCCACACTCGATCGCCGATCGTCGCCGGCAACAGCTCGCCGAAGTTGTTGGCGGAACCGTGAACACCGGCGCCTAACACGATCGCCGCGAACTGATCGTTCGTCGTAGAGCCAGTGCCAGGTGTGCCTTGAGTATCTTTGCCGTCCAAGTAACCGGTGGGCTGGGTTTCCGTCACCGTGTACACGCCGGGTCGCAGTGCGCTGAACGACCAAGCGCCGTTCGCGGCAGTAAGGGTCGTCGCCGATACCGGCGCACCAAGATCGTCCGTGCCCGAGAGCGTAACGGTCGCGTTGCCGATGCCCTGCTCGCCGGCGTCTTTCACGCCATCATCGTTGGCATCAACGTAAACGAAGCCCGCCAGAGACGAGGTGTTCAACTCGCCGAAGTTGTTGTCGGTGCCGTTGACGCCGCCGGCCAGCGTGATGTTCATGAAGGCGTCGTTGGTCGCAGTGCCGCCGTTACCCGGCGTGCCTTGCGTGTCCTTCCCATCGACGTAGCCGGCTGGCTGCAGCTCGCTCACCGTGTAGGTGCCGGGGACGAGATTGGTGAACGAATACAAGCCCGCCGCGTCCGTGGTGGTGGCGCGGTTGACCGGTGCGCCGTTCATGTCGGTCCCGGCGAGGCTGACCGTCACGTTCGGAATCGGCGTCTCGCCGCCCTCCTTGACGCCGTTGTTGTTCGCGTCGACGTAAACGAAACCGCTAAGCGACGCCGGTTGATGCGCAAAGTAGTTGTCGGGATCACTCGCGTGCACGGAGGGACCGAGCTGGGGCTTGCCGGTGACGGTCCCGATATTGCTGTATTGGCCGGCAATCGCTGCCGTGCCCAGCACCTGGCATGTCATGCTGGCGCCCGGCGCTAGTGTCCGCACCGAATTCGGGGCACCCGGACACGAATTGGTGATGACGCCGAGCTTGTCATCGACGAGCGTAATGTCCAGCGGCACGTCACCGGTGTTGCTGATGAAGTAGGTCCATTTCACCTGGTCGCCCACCATGAGCGCGAGCCCGGGGACGACGTTGTTGTCGGTGTCGTTGGTGTGCTTGATCAGCGAGATTGCCGCACTCGACGCGTAATAACGATCGACTTCACACGAGTCGACAACGTGCCCGCCCACGGATACTGCTCTGACGCAGCCGGTGTTCTCGTATAGGCCCGCGATCGCGGCACCAGTCGCCGTGCACGTCATCGACTGGCCGATGCCGAGTCCGTAGACCGGATCAAAGCCTGAATCCTGGTATAGGACCGGAACGGGACACTGGACGTTGCCGATCTTGTCGTCGAGCAAAGCCGTAATCAGCGGTTGATTCACCGCGTTCCGGTCGGGGAACGTCAGCGCCATGCCACCGGTATTGGTGATCTGATACGTCCACGTGACAGTGGAACCAGTCGCCACGACCACCGGCGAGCTCACCGGGTAGTCGACATTGTTGGTCTTCTTTATGAGCTTGACTGCGGCGGGCTGCGCTACGTAACCGAAATCGCGCCTCACTTCCGGCGCCGGGCAGTCGAGGCTTCCGGGCGCGGCGCCAGCTGCGCAGCCGCCGGCGGGCGTCGGGCCGAGATGGAGATTCGAGAACAATTCCGGCGTCGTCGGAAACAGCGCCGCCAATATCGGCGAATTCGGCTTGTCGACGAGGACCTCGAACTGCCCTTTGCCGACCCGGAACGAGAACTCACCTTGGGCGTCGGTGACCCTTGTCGCGTAAAAGCTCGCGACGCTCATATCGCCCGACGCCGCACCTTGCGGTATTACTGCGGCGGTGGCGTAGGTGAAGGTCGTAGAATCAATGACGCTGGTCACCGTCACCGCGCCGTTGAAGGCGCTTGGAACAGCGCCTCGAATCGTCACCTGAGATCCGGCAAATAGCTTGTGCGCATCCGACGTGGTGGCCGTTGCCACTCCGGCGCCGTCGCTGGACAACGCCGTGATCGTCGAGACGCGAAGCAGGTCAACGGTGGCACCCGAAATGCCCAGCTCACCCGTCTGTTTGCGGCCGTCGCCGTTCGCGTCGGCAAACACGAATCGATTGATGTAGTAGTAGGCGTCGTCTTCGGGGGGCGGATCACCAGTGGGTGGCAGCCCGATGGTTTTCTTGTCCAGGTAAAACGCGTTGACGTTGTTGATGTCGACGCCTTCGATCTTCAGCTGGTAGACGCCCGGGTAAAGATGAGGCACCGAGTAGTCTGCGGCGCCGGCGACCGAGCTGCGCTTCACGCGGAACTGCTCCCACTCGAGGTTGCCCGAGGGGTTCTTGTTCACAAACGGCGTCCCATCAGGGGCGATCAGCGTATAACCGACGCCCTGCATCCCGGCAAGCGCGCCCGCCGGAGAGACAGTCTTCGTCAACGACGCCGCCATCGATCCGCTGTTATCTTCGGTCGGCGATGACGTCGGGCACGTCTGCGTTAGGCTTGAGCTACTCGAACTGGCGACGGTCTCGGCCCGCGCCGCGACGGAATCAGCCGAAGTCACACCGGGCGGGTAAGTGCCGGTCGTATCTGGATCGTCGGTGTCCTGATTTACCGTCGGGTTTGGACAATTACCGAAGGCATCCTTTGGAATCCCGTAGTCCGTGTCACCGTCCCATACGGCCACTTCGCCGACGGCCATGTTCGCGCCGGGATCCGGAACGATGAATGGAAAGTTCCACGTCCCGTCGTAGACGTGCTGCATGATGTTCAGATGGTCGTTCGTCAGCCCATAGGGCTGGAAGGAAAACGGCTGACCCGGGTTCAAATACAGCAGGCCTGTCGAACGGACTTTGAACGTCGACGAACTCGCCGTGCCACTGTCAATGGTGACGCGAAGCACGTAGCGGTACGAGCCATCGGGGCGCTGCGCGGCCGGGACGTTGGTAACCGTGCGGTCGTACCACTTGTTGTCGTACGCACCCAACGCTGCACCTTGAATTGACACGACGGCGCCCGTGCCGATCAGATCCTTGCCGACGGCGCCGGACCCGTCGCCGAGCGGGTCGGCGTACAGGTCATAGCGAAGTTGAATCAGCGTCGGGGCGAAGTTCGCACCATCCCAATGTTGAAACGCTGGGCTACCCGACGCATAACCAGAATCGGGATCGAAGATGCCGAAATTGAAGTCGACAGATCCCGGTGCGGAGCCGAGACCGAAATAAGCCGTTTTCGGGCTCATCGCGCTCGTCGTCGCTGAGATCGTGAACATACGGCCGTCGTTGACATCGCAGCTGGGGAAACAGACGACCGATTTCTCGTCGATCACCGGATCGGCGCGCAGAACTCGACCGTCGAGGACGCCGAGCAGCACCAAGCCAAGCATCAACCCCGCGGCCTTCGCAACACGGGTTACCAGACTGTTCGACAGAGACATTTAGGACCCCTAAGCACAACTAACGACAATACGACACGCCACCACGACTGGTGGAAGACTAATCTGACGCATATTGTCATGTCAAGCACGGTAGCTGTCCTATTAAGGCAATTGCTGGTAGGTGCCGTCGTTTTGTAATGGAGTTGCCCCTGGAATTCTGGCAAACTCGCGGTTTCAGTGGTTAACGGCCAGTCAACTCCCGTTATTTCGCGCAATCCTGCGCATCTTTTTGCGAATGTCGGCGATTTGGTCGTCGTCCTGGTTACCAGTGCCGACGCCTATTTCCAGCTGAACGAGACCGCCAGTTGTATCTGGACCCTCCTGGCGACGCCGCGATCGCTCGACGAGGTCGCGGTGGCCCTGCAACGCGAGTTTAAGGTCGAGCCTGATGTGTGTCGGGCTACCCTGACCGAATTTTTCGCCTCGCCGGAGGGAGCGACGCTGTTTTGCTATGACGGGCCTTGACAGTCCCGCGCCGATTCAGCGCTACGGCTACGAGGCGTTTGGGCTGGCTTTTCGCTCCGACTTCCCGATCGCAGGATTGCGGGAATCGCAGGCGGCCCCGCAAGTCATAATCCAGGCGGGCCCGGTCGACGTGGCTCTCGGGAAAAGCTCGGAAATCGCCTCGGAAGCAGGTTTCGGCTACTACAAGTTATCCGTGCCGGATGTCGCGCGCTACGCGGCAATCGACGGGCGTCAGATCATCGTGCAGGTCGAGCCGGGTGCCCGGCTGAATCAAGTTCGACAACTGATGTTCGGTTCGGTCTTCTCAGCCCTGCTTCATCAGCGGGGACGACTAGTCCTGCACGGTGGCGGTGTGGCTGGGGAGAACGGCGCTGTGATCATCGCCGGACATTCCGGGCGCGGCAAATCCACGGTGCTCGCGGCATTGGTGCGGCGCAACCGAATGCTGATGTGCGACGACGTCGCGACGGTTGAGGTTGACGACGAACACGGTCCGCTTCTACACGCGGGCCCCTCGCAAATCATGCTGGCAGCAGACAGCGTCACCCGTTTCGAACTTGCGCCGTCCGCCGACCTCGAGCAGATTTTCGACAAGTACGCGTATCGGCCCCGCGTTGCAGCATCGCCGCAGCGGGTGAAACACATCGTGATCCTCGAGTACGGCCGCGAGTTGACGGCGAGCAGCCGGTTGCTCTCACCGGCTGAAGCGTTCGTGGTGATTCGCACCTTTACCCGAAACCGAGGCATCGTGGAAAGGCTGCAGTTGCGCGAGCGCAACGTTCGTCTCGCCGCGGCCGTCGCCAACACCGTCCCCGTCACCGTCATCCAACGTCCACCGGAGGTCGACAGTGTCGCCGCTGTGGTGGACATCGTTGACGCGATCGTGCGCGCGTCCACAGCCTAAAGTGCAGCGCGCGCGATACAGCACGCGCACGTGAACCACCGAACGCAGGGTATTTGCGGCATTGTTGCCCTAGCGGACGTACCGATACCTCCGCACTGGCTCGATACACTGGCCTCGGCACTCAATCCATCGCTGCGCTACCGCGTCAGAAAATGGTGCACGTCGGATTGTGCGTTGGCCGAAACTATCGTCGATGTTTCGACGGAAGCGGAGGCGGAGACGCTCGCGCATCCCATTGTTGCTCGCGCGAGGCTGGACCGCAGACAACAGCTGATTGAACAGCTGCGGTCGGCGACGGGCGGCGCACCGGCGATCACTGACGCCGAGCTTGTGCGTAGCGCCGTCCAACAATGGCGAACACAAGCCTGGCGGAAACTCGATGGAGACTGGTCCTTCGCCTCGTGGGACGTCTCTGCGCGGACGCTGCAGCTGTGTCGCGACCATTGCGGCACCAATGCTGTGTTCTACAGCCGCTCCTCTGAGTTCTTTTTCTTCGCGTCAACCTTGAAGGCCGTCTTAGCTTGCTCGTCCGTGTCCCGGCAGGTCGACGAAGAGTACATCGCGAAAGTTCTCTGCGCCTTGCCGCGCTCGTCTGATGCGACCGCTTTCCGCGCGGTGAAGCAGCTGTTGCCAGGCCATCAACTACGGCTGGACGGCGGCGACGTCGCTATTGAGCGCTACTGGGCGCCCGCGGACGTCGCCACGATCGCGATGACGGCTACCGATTGCGTCGATGGCTTCAGGGCCGCGATGACTGACGCCGTCAACAGCCGGACGCCCCAACATACGGACGCGGCCATTTTGCTCAGCGGGGGGTTGGATTCGGGGGCGGTGGCGTGGTTTGCCGCCCGTTCGACCAGGGCACGCGGACATCAGTTGCGCGCCTACTCTCATGTGCCGAAATATGTGTCGCACCTCAGCCGGCCCGCGGACGACGAGCGAGTGCTGATCCGAGCCAATGCCGCGGCCGCGGGCATCACAGCGCTCGAACTGCATGACTCGGAGAGCGTCACTCCGCTCGACGGCATTAACCGCTCCCTCGACGCACTCGTCGGTCCCATTCATACGGCTGGCAACATGTTCTGGTTCCTGGACATTTGCCGGCAGCTGCAACTCGCCGGGCTGGAAACCGTATTCGCGGCGGTCGGCGGCAATTACACGATCTCATGGCCCGGTGGGCGCACATCATCGACCCGATGGAACGCAGCGGGCATCCGGCATCGCATCGTTCGTAGTCAGCTGCTATCAGGTGTCCGGTCGCGGATCTTGCACCGCCGGTCACGTGGGGTGATCGAACGCTTCTCCGCCATTGACCGCCGCTTCGCGGAAAGGGTTCGGCTCGACGACCTCATCACCGCGACCAACTCGACGGCATCACCGAACGCCGAACGTCACGCCCGGCTCGGGATGTCATTCAGCGCGCTTCCGGACTACGCGGCATCATTCGGCCTGACAATCGTGGACCCGACGCTGGATCTTGAAGTCGTCCGATTCTGCCTGTCGGTACCCGAAGAGTTTTTCAGTGCTGACGGACAGCGGCGATTGCTCGTCAAGCGCGCAATGCGCGGTCTCATGTCAGCCGAGGTTCTCGGCAACACCGAACGAGGGGGGCAAGGCGGGGACCTCATTGCTCGTTTCCGTCGCTTGACGCCCGAAGTCGAGGCGATCCTCTCGCGCCGAACTTTCCTGGAGGCTACGGGTGGTATAATAGACTTGGCAAAAATGGCCCAGGCGTGGAAAATCGTCAATCGACGATCAGATCGCGCCGCCTACCTGCGTTGCGTGGCACTACTAGCCAGGGGTCTGATGGTCGGACTGTTTCTTGAGCGTGAACTAGTCAGGCAGGGGAATGATGACTGATCGACCGATCGACGCGACGCCGCAGGGCAGCGACGACACACCAAGCGAACCAGCCGCTCCTCGTCCCTGGGTTCCTCCGGCGGTTGAAAAGGTGTCGATCGCGGAGATTACCAACGCCGGACCAGGGCTCATCGACGATGCGGTCGATCAGCAGCGGAGTTAGGCGCCGCCGAAGTTCTCGCTCTCCCCGACGCAACATCCCTTATTAGCTGCGCGCGGGTTCCAGCCGAATCAATAATCAATGAGTTGATCATCCTGATCGACAAATGCGCCGATCAGTTCGTCGTCGCTCATCGCTTGCAACCGTTCAATAACCTGAGCTCGCGTGGCCGCGATCGCATCTCGCGTTCGGGGGTTTGACGAGTCACGCAGGAATGGGCGCCGAAAACGGGGATCGCCGGCGAGGTTGCGAGCGACGGCGGATAGTATGTTCTGCGCCGTTGGCGGATAGAACAACAGCGCCAGATGCATCGAGCGGTCTCCACCATTGAGGCACCGATGCCAGTACCCTGCCGGCACGAGTAGGTAATCACCCGGCGATAGTGTCACGTCGAGCACGGGTGTGCCCTCGGTTCGGCGGCTGGCGTTCGGACCCGCGCTCACTGGATCGGGGACCGGGTCATCGAAAATCAGCCAACGCTTGCGCCCTTCGAGCTGCAATGCCAAGACGTCACAGCGGTCGAAGTGCAGCCGTAGCGCCCCACCCGTTCCCGTCGACGCTACCGCGGTGGCACCAATTCGCTCCCGCAGCCGGGCCTTGATGGACATCGTCAGGCAACGGATTTCCGGGGACCACATCGGCAGATTTTTCGCCAGGACGCTATGGCCGCGCTCCATCAGGCCGGCCAACGCCTTGACATCGAGGTCGCCGCCCTTCGAATAGAACATGGGCGGGACGTGGCTCTCGTTTCGAGTCACGAGCAGGTGGTTGGCGAGGGAACTCCCGGAACTCATAGCCCGCAACAGCATTTCCCAGTTCCACAAGTCGCGATAACGGCCGGCTATCGTGGCTCGCTGGTAAGCCGGCTGCCGGGCTGCCAGGAGCTGAAGAAACTGGGACTCGCTGAGGGGATCGACCAACCGGGACAGGGTGTAGGTAGGGGCGGCGGAGGAATCCATGGCGGCAACTCCAAGCCATTCTAAGGCGTCGCGGTCGCGTCTTTTCACAGGAAACCGAGACGTGTGCCTCGTCGACAGGCCGACAGGGGCGAGTTAGGATTTGCGCCTGGAGAAGCTGTTCATGCGTGACAGGTCCTGGCCGGGGAGGGCCGATCTCGCTCCCGTGCCGGTTGAACGTCACCATCCGGAAACCGCGCAACGGCGGCGACCTGCACGGTGGCACGACGGCCGTCGCGATCCCCTGTGGCGGCAGGGCGCCCCTCGACGGTGAACCTGCATCCCAATACGCTTTTGCATCGCGCGCTGCACGTCTCGATGCAGCTCGAGCAAGGCTTCGTCGTGATCCGCACCGATGCGGGCGTGGTCCACGTGCATGAAATCGCGTTATCAATCCTCGACTACTTCCGGAACAGCCATTCCTTTGCCGAGGCTGTCGCTACGCTGGGCGGCCATCGGGATGGCGAGCGATGGAAGTTGTTGACGGCGACGATCGTTGCTTTGTGCCGGTGTGGAGCACTGGTCTACGAATCCGAAGGACGTGCCTCGACGTCCCCGGTGACTGGGTTCGCCGGTCCTCCAATCCACATCCGGATGTTGAACGACGTCGCGCGCACGCTGGCCTACATCCGCGCGATCAGGCGGGTCGTCACGCCGGACGACGTTGTCCTCGATCTCGGAACGGGCACCGGCGTTCTGGCGATTGCCGCCGCGCAATCCGGCGCGCGGCACGTCTTTGCGATCGAATCGTCGCGCATCGCCGAAACCGCTGCGGCGATGTTCAGCGGCAACGATGTTGCCGATCGCATCACTCTCATCCGCGCCTGGTCGACATCGGTGACGCTGCCACAACGCGCATCAGTAATGGTCAGTGAACTCATCGGGGTCGATCCGTTCGCCGAGAACGTCGTTGAGTTCACGAGCGATGCCCGACGGCGGCTGCTCACGCCCGACGCGCGGCTGATTCCGACGGCCATGCGGGTTCGCGCGGTTCCGATTTCGGTGCCGCACGAGTACGTGGCCCGTACGATATTTCAGCGCGAGGCGGCCGAGCGGTGGAGAGCGCAGTACGGCATCGATTTCTCCCCTGTCGTCGCGGCACGCGCAGCGCCGCGGCCGATTCGTCTGACTCGCGACGAGGCCAACTCGATGCCGGCGATCGGCCAATCCATCGACATCGCCTGCGTCGACTTCCATGAACCGCACACTGCGACCTTCGATGTGGCGACCTCCACGGACATCACCGAGCCCGGCGTGCTGAACGGGTTGCTGCTATTCGTCGAACTGGACCTGGCGCCTGGGGAAGCGCTGACCACCGAGCCACGTATCGTGGACGCCGCAACCTCATGGGGCAACCTGCTGATCTTGCTGGGCCACCCCCTTGCCGTAGGGCCAGGTGACCAGGTCCGCTGTTTGGTCAGCCGACGCGACGGCTGCTTCACCGCGGATTGCGACCGCGGCTGACTCAGATACGGCGAATCCAGGCGTCGACGACGTTGCGGACGGTCAACGAGTTGGCGCCTGTATCAGGCAGGCGCACCGAGCCTCCGTCCCGCCGCTTCAACACGACCACCCCGCCGTCGACCGTCGCAGACTCGAACTCCTTCAGCTGAAAGCTTCGACGTCGCACGAGGCTGACCACGTGAATCGCATCTTGCTCGAGCACGATGCGCGACACGATCACATCGAGAAAGCCGGCGATGCCGAACGCGACCATCGCCGCCCCCGCGAGTCGAAGCATGGTGCTCTCGCCGCGCAGTCCCAGGTAGAAGCCGGCAGCGCAGATCAGCACTGTGGCGATCGACCCACCGACCTTGAAGGTCGTCGACAAGCCGAAGGCGCGCGAGGGCGCTGGTGTCGTGCTCACTTCGCGCGCGCGGGCCGCGCTCGCGGCGCGTCTTTACGGAGGTTCTTTACAGTTTGCGTGATTAACTTCTGCAGCGTCGAGCGATCGACGTCACTGAGCCGCTTGATGTATAGGCAGCCCGCGCTCTGACCCGCCATTCCGAGTTTCACGAGCAGGTCCTGGTCCCGCGGTCCCATCAAGTACAGCGACAGCGCCTGCTTGCGCGGCGAGAAGCCGGTCTCGAACCACGGCGTCGGCTTACCGCTCGCGCCGAAATAGTCGCGATCGCCAAATCCAATAATTGCGCTGCCCCACATTTTCGGCTTCGCGTTGGTGGCCCTGGTCATCATCTGCACCAGCGCCTTGCAGTCCTCGCGCCGCCCGTCGTCAGTAATGCTGCTGATGAAGGCGGTCACGCTCGCGGTTGTCGGTTTCGTCTTCGGCTCCGCCATCAGCCGATTCTATTCCCGAAGATGGCATCCAGAATCGGCCGCAGTTCGGCGACGTGCTGGTACTCGTGAACGACAACGCCGGGCGAACCGGCAATCATCCCGGACAGCTTGCGGTCCGCTGACGGCCTGTAGAGGCAGACGATGCGTTTGCCCCATTCGACGGCGCGCCCGATCTCGTAGCCAACACCGAGACTCGGCGCGGTGACTTCGGCGACGATCACGTCGGAGTCGCGCAGCCAGGCAATGTCGCGATCGTGAATTTCGCGATCCGGCGCGTTCTCGCCGCCGAGCGTGACGTCAGCGTCGCCGACGTGCTCGGTTACGACCGTGCCGTAATCACGCAGCAGCCTGATGATGTCCGCGTAAATCGCACGATCGTCTCGGCCGCCGCGGATCGAGCCGCAGAAATAGATGGTCATATCCTCCTTTTGCCTTTGGGCGTCCGCCGCGGCGTTCAACTCAACGGCCAGGCCCGATTACGAAGATCGTGTTGCCGGAAGGGTCGCGCAGGCCGAACGTCCGGGCATTCCAGTCCTCATCCTTCGGGGGACGCTCGATGTGAACCACGCCTGACCATTCGCGGTAGTAGGCGTCCGCGTCGTCAACGATCAGCGATACGCATGCATCCCGGCCGTGACCGCTCATTGGCGCGTCGATGGTCAGCGCGATGCTCCCGCGCTCGACGCCCATGATGCCCGTCTTGCCGTCCGCGGTGGCTTCGAACGTCGTGCGAAACCCGAGCTTGCGGTAAAAGGCCTTGGCAATGCCGAGATCATCGGCGGGCAGAATTGGCACGGCTCGTTCCATGATCACCTCCGCAAGCGGCGCTGCCGCAGCACCTCATACACCGCGATGCCGACGCTCGTCGAGAGGTTGAGCGAGCGCACCAGCGGCGATTGGATCGGCATCGTCAGAAATCTGTCGCCGTATTTTTCGTGGATGTCCGGCGCGAGTCCACCCGTCTCACGGCCGAAAATCAATACGACGTCGTCTTTATCGCCGAGCGGCGCGTCCCAGAATGCACGCTTTGCTTTTGTCGAGAAAAAATACGGCTCTCCGAGTTCCGGCAATCGCTCCTCGAATGCCGCCCAGCCCGGCCAGACACGACGCTCGACGTGCTCCCAGTAATCGAGACCGGCACGCTTGACTTGCTTGTCTTCCAGAGAAAAACCCAGTGGCTCGACGAGATGCAGCGTCGCACCCGCGGCCAGGCACGTCCGGCCGGCATTGCCGGTGTTCCAGTGGATCTCGGGTTGAACGAGGACGACGTGCAGCGCCACGGCTAAAGTTTCACGGGTCTCCAAGACCCGCGGCTACGACTGACCCTCGACCACTGGGACCGCGACTTCGCCCGGCACGACTCGCGTGAAGCCGCCGCGCTGCAGCAGCTCTCTGCCCTTGCCGCCACGGCCGGTGACCTCGTATTTGGTGGTGCTGATCGTCTGCTCGCCGCCGCGGGTCGTTTCCACGGTGAGCAGGTCGCGATCCCCGGTCGAGACGATCGCGCCGATGACCTTGTCTTCGGGGAAATCGATTTTGATTAGGATGACGCCGCGCCCCGGTCCCGACAGGAAGTTGATCTCCTCCGCCTTTGTCAGCATCGCGCGGGCGTTCGCGGTGGCCGCGATCACCGTTTCGTCGCCGGTGGTCAGACCGACGTTGACGATCTCCGCACCATCGGCGACGCGTGCATAGCGGCGGCCAGAGCGGGTGCTGGCTTCGACGAATGGCTGCAATGAGAAGCGCATCGCGTAACCATCGCTGGTGATGCCAATTGCGTGCACCGGCGGGACGTCGCCTTCCTTCCTGGCTTCGATCTTTTTCGCGACTCGCGGGTCGAGGCTGAACGCCGCGACAATGCGCTCCCCATCTTTGAGCTTGAACAGCTTCTGGATGGGATCGCCGTAGCCGGTCGACGCCGGCACGTCGACAATGCGGCTCGTATATGCCACGCCAAAGTTGCTGAAGAACACCATCGTCGCTCTGGTGCTGCCGGCAACAGCCGCCAGCACGCTGTCGCCCTCGCGCAATCGTGTCGTCGACAGGTCCTTCACTTCCTTCTGCCGCTTGACCCAGCCGTCGCGTGACACGATGACGACGTTGTCCTCTTCGACGATGAAGGATTCGGCGGTGTATTCGACTTCTTCAGTCTCTTCGATGCGCGTGCGCCGCGGATCGGTTTTCGGATTGCCGTACTTGTTCTGGATCTCCTCGAGCTCCTCGCGGACCAGTGTCCAGCGCCCTTGTTCGTCCTTGAGGAGCGCCGCGATCTGCCGCGCCCGCTTGCGCTTTTCGCCCAGCTCCTGCTGAATGACGAGGATTTCGAGACGGGCCAGGCGATATAGCTTCAGCTCGAGGATTGCGTCGGTCTGCTCGGCGTCGAGCGAGAACCGCGCCATGATCTTCTCGGCCGAGTCGGCCTTGCCGTCCGACTTGCGGATGATCTTGATGATTTCGTCCAGCGCGTCGAAGACCTTCTCGAAGCCTTCGAGCAGGTGAATGCGCCGCTTCAGCTGCTCCAGCTCGTGCTCCAGACGGCTGGTAACGACCTCGAGCCGGAAATGCAGGAAGTGCCAGAGCATCTGCTTGAGATCGAGCCGCTCAGGGCGGCCGACTTCAGGATTCTCGGTGGGGACGAGGCAGGTGAGGTTGACCGCAAACGTCGTCTGCAGCGACGTGTTCTTGAACAGGTAGGCCATCACCAGGTTGTCGTCGGCGCCGCTCTTCAACTCCAGCTCGATCCGCACGTCGTCGGTGGAGACGTCTCTGACGTCGATGAGATGCGGCATCTTGCGGCTCAGCACCACGTCGCCGATCTGCTCGACGAGCTGCGCTTTGTTGACCGCGTACGGGATGCTCGTGATGTACAGCTTCTTGCCCGAGCGCGACGCCTCGCCGGACTCCCAGGTCGAACGCAGCCGGATTGATCCCGAGCCGGTGCGGTAGATCTCCTTCAACTCGTCGGGCGAATTCAGCACGTGGCCGCCGGTCGGAAAGTCTGGACCCTTCACCCATCGGCACAACTGCAGCGTCGACAAGTCGGGATTGTCGAGCAGCTTGATCAACGCCGTGCAGATCTCGTGCAGGTTGTGCGGCGGAATGTTGGTCGCCATGCCGACGGCAATGCCGGTGGCGCCGTTGACGAGCAGATTCGGAATACGCGACGGCAGCACGACCGGCTCGTTCTTGGTGCCGTCGTAATTCGGGCGGAACGTGACGGTTTCCTGCTCGATCTCCTGAAGGACTTCGTCGGCGATCCGAGCCAGCCGGCATTCCGTGTAGCGCATTGCCGCGGCGCCGTCGCCGTCGAGCGATCCGAAATTTCCCGAGCCGTCGATCAACGGGTAGCGCAGTGAGAACGGCTGCGCCATCCGGACGAGCGTTTCGTAAATCGCGCTGTCGCCGTGCGGGTGATAGTTGCCCATGACGTCGCCGACGACCTTGGCGCATTTGCGATGCTTGGCGTCGGCCGTCAGGTTCTGCTGCCACATCGTGAACAGGATGCGGCGCTGGACCGGCTTCATGCCGTCACGGACATCCGGCAGCGCGCGCGCGGTGATGACGGAGAGTGCGTAATTGAGATACCGCGACTGCGCCGCCTCGTGCAGCGAGACGTTGGTCGTGCCGTCGCCGGTTCCGCCGGTGATGACACCGCGCCCAGGCGGCGGTGGTGAGCCTGCGCCGTCGTCTGGCAGATCGAAGAGTGAGGGTTCGGATTTACGTTTGGCCACGGAGACTCAGACTGAAGCTGTCAACAACACTCTCGGAGAGCAAGATTAGAAAATGAAACCGTGCGTCACGATTGCGGAATCAGTTTACCCGGATTCATGAGGTTGTCCGGATCGAGCGCGCGCTTGATCGATCGCATTACGCTCAACGCCTCGCCGTGTTCGGCCGGCAGGTATCTCAGCTTGCCGATACCGACGCCGTGTTCCCCGCTGCAGGTGCCGCCAAACCGCAGTGCGCGCTCGACGAGGCGCTCGCTGATGCGCGTCACGCGCGCGAACTCTTCGCCGTCTTCCGGATTCAGCATGATGATCAGGTGGAAATTGCCGTCGCCCGCATGCCCGACCAGCGGCGCAACGACGTTGGCCGCCTGAACGTCTGCCTGGGTTTCGAGAATGCATTCGGCGAGATGCGAGATTGGCACGCAGATGTCGGTCGTCCAGGCGCGGGCGCCCGGGCGGGAAGCCACGGTCGCGTAGTAGGCGTTGTGCCTCGCCTGCCACAGCGTGTTGCGGTCCTCGAGTGATGCCGCCCACTTGAACCCCTGGGCGCCATGCTCCCGCGCAATCTCCTCGACGCTGCGGATTTGGTCTTCCACCGCGACATCGCTGGTGCCGTGGAACTCGAAAAACAGCGTCGGCGCCAACGGGTAGTCCGTTTTTGAATATGCATTGACGATCCGCAACTGCACGTCATCGATGATCTCGATGCGCGCCACGGGAATTCCGAGTTGGATGATCTGGATCACCGTGCTCGCGGCGCCGGCCATCGACTGAAACGGGCACACCGCCGCTCGAACCGCCTCGGGCCGTCCGTACAACCGCAATGTCAGTTCGGTGATCACGCCGAGCGTGCCTTCGGAGCCCACGAACAAGCGCGTCAGATCGTAGCCGGTCGACGATTTCCTGGCACGGCCGCCGGTCTTGATGATGCGACCGTCGGCCAGGACCGCCGTCAATCCCAGCACGTTGTCGCGCATCGTCCCGTAGCGGACCGCGGTGGTGCCCGACGCGCGCGTCGCCGCCATGCCGCCAATCGTCGCGTCGGCGCCGGGGTCAATCGGAAACATCAGGCCGGTGTTCTTCAGATGCGCATCGAGCTTCAACCGCGTCAATCCGGCTTCGACCGATACGTCGAGATCCTCGGCGCTGAGCCGAAGCACCTTCGTCATTCGCGTCATGTCGATGGAGACGCCGCCGCGAATGGCGTTGACGTGTCCTTCGAGTGAGCTGCCCATCCCGAACGGGACGACCGGCGCACGATGCTGCGCGCACAATTTGACGATCTCCGACACTTCAGCGGTCGACGCAGGAAAGACGACAAAGTCCGGAAGCCCGGCCGCATGCCACGACTCACCGTGACTGTGATGCGCGCGAACGGCATCGGATGATGACACGCGCTCGCCCAGCAGGTCCCTCAGAGCTTCGATCACAACTGCGAATGATAAGCTGAACTTGATTCGCTGAACCTTTGAACCTTTGCACCCCTTGATAGATTCAGAATGTTCACTACGAAAACGCTGTCGTTCCTGCGCTCGCTGAAACGCAACAACCAGCGCGAGTGGTTCCACGCGCGCAAAGATCAATACGAGCAGCACTGCCGTCAACCGCTGCTCTCGGTCATCGAACGGCTGGCGGACGATTTCGCGGCCTTCGCGCCTGAGCACATCGCCGATGCCAGGGTGTCGCCGCTGCGTCCGTATCGCGACACGCGATTCAGCGAAGACAAGACACCGCTGAAGACCCACGTCGGCGCGACTTTTCCGCATCGCGTCCTCGGCCGGATGAACGGCGCGTGGTTCTACTTCGAAGTGGCGCCGGGCTGGGTGTGGATCGGCGGCGGCATGTGGAGACCTGACACGGCGCAATTGCAGCTGGTGCGGGAGCATATCGCGCGGAACCTCGATGAGTTCGAGGCAATCGTGTCCGCGCCCGCCTTCAGGAAGGTGGGCGGCCTGCAAGGCGATCGATTGACGCGGATCCCGCGCGGCTTCGCGAAAGGCCATCCAGCGGCCGATTACCTGCAGCACCGCCAGTTCATGGCCTTCCGCGAAGACGCTCCTACCCTCGCTACGTCGAAGCAGTTCTACGCGCAGCTCCGTTCGACGTTCGAGGCAATCGCCCCGTTCGTAGCTTTCCTGAACGAGCCGCTTATTGAGTCGTACTCTTCGTCACCCAGCGGAACCCGGGATTTCCACTCGGCGACCACGTTCCGCTGACCTCCATGTCGTCGGAGAACAGCGTGTTACCCAACAGGTCGACGACACGCACGTCGTCTACATAGAAGCCGGGATGATCGGTTGCGGGGTCGGATGAGTACCCGAAGCGAACGAGCACCGTCTTACCCGCATACGCGCTGAAGTCCGCGGTGTGCTCCGTCATCACCGGCGCGACGACCGTCAGACCCGAATACGTCGGCGGGGCGCCTGATACCCCGGTGAGGCCATTCGGATATTTCTTGTTTCCGCCCAGCGCTCCGACGGTGCCGATTGGATCGAGAGGAGAAGTGCCCGATCCGTTCGCTGCCGTTGTAATCAGGCTGGTCCACGTCTGGCCGTTGTCCGCCGAGGCCAGCGCGAAGGCCCAGTCGTAGCCGTCCTCGAGGTCGTACCACGTCCAGAACTTGAGCTGCGCGGCGCTGGCCGGCACGGTGATCGACCGCGTCATGTAGCTCTCGGCATAACCCTGGCTGCCGCCCCACCACGCGTGCTCTCCGGAGTGGATGCGATTGGCCGGCGCCATGTTCGGCAGCGCGCTGGTATTGCTGGCTCCGCCGCACGACCCCGAGACGGCCTTGTTGAAGGTGTACGAGTAGATGCCGCGCCCATAGGTTGCGGCCACCAGCCGGTTGCAATCGCCGGGAACGATGTTGATCGCGGCAATCGGCACCACCGGCAGGCCCGCCAGCGGCACGTAAGTCGTTCCACCACGCACGTCGCTTGCGAACACGCCGACATCGGTGCCGACGATCAGTTGTTTGCCTCTGATGACCAGGCTGGTCGCGGGCGCATCCGGCAGATTGCCGCTGATGTCGACGAACGATTCGCCCGCGTTGGTCGACTTGAACACGTGGCCCTTACCGATATTGGCGTTGGCGTCGTGCAACGTGCCCGGCGGGATCCAGCGCACCGAGTAGCCGCCGAGCGCGACGTACACCGTTCGTGGATTGGCGGGATCGATCGCCACTGCCATGATGTAGCGGTTGGGCAGGCCGGCCGCCGTCGCGATGTGCCACCCGTCCGACGTCATTCGTTTCGGCGGCTGCGCGCCTCCGACGTTGGTCGCCAGGCCGCGTTTGAACGGCGCGGTCTGATTCACATGCGTGCACGGAGCGCAATAGGCGACATACACCGCATCGCCATAGACGTCGAGCGCCGACACCGAGTTTGCCGGGTCGGTCGGCGGCGCGGCGACCGCTGTCGCATCGCCGGGCCGCGAATGGGTACCGAGATCGAACACTCGCTTCCATTCGCTGCCGACCAGTCCGGTGTTCTCGCCGTAGATCGTTTCAACGACCTGCCGGCCCGCCGTGACGAGGTGATGGGCGTCGGTCGCATCCATCTCGAACGGGTTGACGAACTTGGCGTTGGTGATCGGCGGCGCCATGCGCCGCCAGGTCGATCCGCCGTCGGTGCTGACGCGGATGTTGGCGCCTGGCGTCGACTCATACGCAATGTTGCTATTGTCGGGATCGACTTCGGCGAACGTGCCGTCACCGCCATAGACGGAAAACTGCTGGCCGTCGGGGGTGATTTTCAGATGGCCGTTGTCCTGGAGGCCGGCGTAGACCGTGCCGTCCTTGGCAATCGCGACGTCGTACGGTAACAGCGTGTGGAACCCGGACTGATGCCCATCGCCCCAGCCGCCGTTGTTCAATTCCTGCCCCGGCTTCACGTGCTGCTTGTAGAAGCCGCCGTCATTGCCGACCGCCAGCGTCACGCCTCCGCCGACACGATCCGGAATCCAGAGACCGGCATGTTGATCGGGATGCGTGGTCTTGGATGTCGTCGGCGGACGATTGGTCGGGCACTCCGGCAGATCGAGGCCGAGCATCACGCACGTCTCGTCGCTGAAGTAGCGCCCGATGACCTTGAACGTCGCCGGCCCGATCATCGGCTGGCCGACCACCTCGTTCTGCCAGACTTCTTCCAGGCCAAACGCCAGGCGTGTGGGAATGCCGTTCGGTGTTTGCATGGTCGGGTCCGGCGCGATCCACAGGTTGTACCAGGCTTGGACGCCCGGCTCGTAGCCGAGCGCCTGTCCGACGACGGCGAGCGCCGAACCCGTCGCCGGGTTCTTCGCAATCACGTTGTCGTCGGCCATCAGCGTCCACGTCCGGCCAAAATCCGGCGACGCGTAGATGCCGTGAAGGTTGGTGCCGCCCAGCTCACCGAGCTTGACGCCAAGTAGCGGTAACGTCGGTCCAATCGGACGCGGATCGTTGACCGTGACACCTTCGGGCGTATCGAACACTTCGAGCCCGCCGTTGAGCGCGACCGCGTCCTGCACGATGGCGTAGACGTAGTTGTGGTCCTGCAACGGTCCGGTCGCCGCGCCCAGCTCGACGCGGCCGATGCGATCCGGCGGCGCGAAACCCGTTCCCGGCAGCTTTTCGAACGTCCGCACTTCACCGGTCTCGGATCGATACAGGCCGTTGTTGGGCGACTGCACGGTGCCGTCGGGATTGGTCTTCCGGCCCTGACGCCAACCGACGACCGCGAGCACGGGGCTGCCCTTGGCACTCGGGCTCGTCGATCCGGGCATCGACAGCACGCCGCCGGGCGCCTTCACGACGACATCGGTAACGACGTTGGCGAGATGACAGTGCGGAAACTCGCCGGTCCCGCCTTCGACGCCGGCACAATTGCCGGTTGGCAACACCACGTTCTGATAGGTGGCACCGCCGTCGGTCGATCGAAACAGTCCGACCAGCGTCGCGGCATACACGATGTTCGGCATCGCGAGATCCACTTCAGCGGCAAACGCCGGCGCGCCGTCTGGAATACCCTGCGCCTTGATCCAGGTGGCTCCGAGATCGCGGCTGTAAAAAGCACCGAAGCCCGTGTAAGTGTAGGTGCCGAGCGCCGGATCGCCGCTCACCGCGATCAGGGTCCCGCCGTTATATGTCGACCACGCCACGGCGCCGATGATCTGGCTGGGCAGCGTGTCGCCAATCGATCGCCACGACTCGCCGAGGTCTTCGGACAACCAGATGCCGCCGGTACCCTTGGTGGCGAACAGCCGGTTCGTTTCCGCATCGTAGGCAAAGTTATCGATGCGTCCGGCCACGTGCACAAGGCCGAGACCGCTGGTCGACGGGTAGAGCTCGCTGTTGTTGATCAGTGGGCCGGTGCCAACCGGCGTCCACACGCCATCCGCGCCGTTGACCTTGGGCGGTTTCTTGCGCAGTGCATCACCTTCACGAACCGCGTTGGCAAATGCACCGGCCGCCGGCCGCTCGTGCGGCGCGCTGCGCGGCGCGATCCACTCGCGCTGCCGCAACTCGATCTCGAACGGCGGTTCCGGATGCTTGAACGAAATGCACTTCGAGGGATCTCTGGACCATGGCCGATACCCTGGCGGACATGGTTTGCTTTCCCCGACCTTCGGCAGTACTGAGGATTTACCCGGCTCTTGCGCGAACAACGCGACCGACGACGTGGCCAACGCGAGACACATGATCGCGCGCGGCAATACCCAACCAGTGACCATAAACGCTCCTGTGGGAGCGGGGGAGCCGAACTGGGGCCGAGCGGAAGCAAATCGGGGGCCAGAAGGGGGATGCGAATCTAGGGAGCTAGGGAGCTAGGGAGCTCGAGATCTGCTGACCGACCGCCGAGCTATTTAGTCGGTCTCGGCGGCGCGAGGAAATACAACACTGCGCCCGCCGCCAGCGCGGCAACGCCAGAGATGAGCTGGTTGCGCGACGCCCCCGCGAGAATCCCCAACGCCACGATCGAGGCGACCACCGGGATGACCGGGCCAAACGGCGCCGTGAACTTCGGCGGCGCCACCGCGATCGTCGGGTCGCTCCAATGCGCGCCGACCTGCGCCGCAATTTCGCGATCGCGTTTGCGCAACACCAATGTCGACAGGCACACCGCCAGGTACATCACCAATCGCGCGATTGCGCTGACCGCCGCGAGCGCGACGAACGATCCGGTCAACGCCAGCACCAGCGCGAGCCCCGCCGAGAACACGATCGCGTTCGACGGCGTGCGGTACACGTGGTGGACCTTCGCGAACCATCGCGGCAAATCGCCGTTCTCCGCCAGCGCGAAAATCGTGCGCGAACCGTTCAGGATCTGGCCCATGTTGTTGCCGGTCATCGAAATCACCGAGCCGACCGCGATCATCGCCGCGCCCCCGGCGCCGAGAAAGATCGCGGCCGCGTCGGCGAGCGGCGTTCTCGTCGCGGCCACGTCGGGAAGGATCCCGGTCGCGATCATCGACGTCAGCGACATCACCATCGACACGATGATCAACACCGCGACGAACGCAAACGGCACGTCGCGGCGCGGATTCGCCGCTTCGCCGGCCAGGACACCGGTCACTTCGTAGCCGCCATACGCGAAGATCAGCAGGATCGCTGCCGCCGAGGCTTGCTGCTGGCTCACTGCCGGCAGCGTCGTCAGCCGCGTCGGATCGATGAACCAGACGCCGGCGACGATAAACACGGCGAGCGGTAACAGTTTGCCGATCGTCAAGGTATTGACGACCCACGACGACTGCTTGATGCCAAGCACGTTGATCCAGGTCAGCGCGATTGTCAGCCCGGTAATCATCGCGGCGCGTGGCGCGCCGGACGCCAGCGCCGGCCAATAAAACCCTAACGCCAGGGTCAACCCGTTGACGACGGAGGCGTGACTGGTGACGCGGGCGAACCACATCATCCAGCCGACTTCGAAACCGACGAAGCGCCCGAACGCCGCTCGCGCCGGCAAGTAGGGACCGCCGGTCGACTCAAAGCGGCTGCCGGCTTCCGCGAAACACAACGCAATCGACAACGACAACAGCCCCACCGCCATGAACGCGAGCGGACCCCATGGCCCGACTTGCGTCGCGACGTCGGCGGGCAGCAGAAAGATCGCGCTGCCGATCACCTGGTTGACGCCGATCGCCGTCAGGTCCCACTTGCCGAGCGCCCGGCGCAGTTGTGGTGCGTCAGACGCTCCAGCCATCGGCCTCTTTCCTTCCGGTAATCAGTTCCTTGATGCGGGAGGCCAGCGTATCCGCGGTGAACGGCTTCATCAGCAGATTCGTCACGCCAGTCGGATCGAGTCCGGCGCCGGCGCGATCAGGATGACCGGAGATAAAGAGGATCTTCACACCGGGCTTGACGCGATCGCACTGGCGCGCCAGATCGGCGCCGTTCATGCGCGGCATGACGACGTCGGTGACCAGCACGTCGACGCGCTCCTTTTCGCGGCGAAAGATCTCGAGCGCCGCGCTGCCGTCTTCCGCTTCGATGACGGTGAAGCCTCGGCGCGTCAATTCGGCGACGACCAGACGGCGCACCGATCGATCGTCTTCGGCCAGCAGCACCACACCCTCGCCTTTGACGAGGGCTGGTGCGGCGGGTGCCAGCGATGGCAGCGGCGCCGCCTGTTCGACCTGCTGCGGAAAATACACGCGGAAGGTGCTGCCCTTCCCCGGCTGGCTCTCGACCGTCACCTGGCCGCCGGCCTGTCGAACGATCGCCTGGACCATCGACAACCCGAGGCCGGTGCCGCGCCCGGTGTCCTTGGTCGTGAAGAACGGCTCGAACAACCGCTCCTGTACTTCCCGTGACATGCCGACGCCGGTGTCGGACACGCTCAGCGACACGTGCGGGCCGGGAATGACGTCGAGATGCTCGTGACCGAGCATGACGTTCGCCGTCTCGATTCTCAGCGTGCCGCCCCTGGGCATCGCGTCGCGCGCGTTGACCACCAGATTCATCAGCACCTGGCCGATCTGCTGATGGTCGGCGCTGATCGTCGCGAGTGCCGGCTGCAGCGACAGCTCGAGGCGAATCTCCGGGCCGATCAGCCGGCGCACGAGATCCTCCATATGCGCGACCACCTGATTGACATCGACGGTGTGCGACGCCATCGTCTGGCGGCGGCTGAAGGCGAGCAGCTGCTGGGTCAGCCCGGAGGCCCGGTCGGCGGCACGGCGCACTTCGACCGCGGCGGAATGCAGGGTCGTGCCCTGCGGCGCTTCTTCGATCAGTTCGTCGCTGTAACCAAGCAGCACCGTGATCAGATTGTTGAAGTCGTGCGCGATGCCGGTGGCAAGGCGGCCGACCGCCTCCATTTTCTGCGCCTGCCGCAGTTCGTTCTCGAGGCGGTCGCGCTCGCTGAGATCGCGGGCGATCGAGGTGACGCCGATCACCTCGCCATCACCGACCAGCACGCGGGCGTGCACTTCGACCGGGACGCGGTTGCCCTTGCGCGGGATGAACTCCGATCGAAACGTGCGGGGCGCGCTCGTCGGGCCCTCGTTGATCATGCCGGTGACGGTGTCGAGGTACTCGGCACTGAAGATCCAGCCCGGGTCGAGCATGCGCAGTTCTTCGCGCAGGTAGCCGGTGACCTGCTCGCCCGCGCGGTTGAGGGTCGAGATGCGGCCGCGCCGATCGTGAACGATCAGAATTTCACTCGAGCGCTCGAACAGATCGTCGAGGCGCGCCTTCAGCGAGACTTCGCGCGCCATCTGCCGGCGAATGGTGGCTTCCTGTGCGCGGGTGCGTCGATACAGCATGACCGCCGCGCCAGCCGCCGCGATCGCGGCGATGAGGACGACCCAGATCCACCACGGAGCGCCGATCAGTTCGTTAAGGGACACGACGTGAAGAAAGGCCGGAAGGCCGGTTGTATCATGAAACCCGCGATGAGCACCACCTCGCCGCGCCGCCTCCGCACCACGCTGCCGTCACGCGCGTATACCGACGCGGGCTGGTTCGCGACGGAGATGGATCGCGTGTTCGCGGAGATGTGGGTCGCGGCGGCCCGCGCCGATCAGTTGGCGGCGCCCGGCGCATTCGTCCGCCGCGATGTCGCCGGCGCGAGCGTGCTGATCGTGCGCGGCACCGACGGCATCATTCGCGCTTTTCATAATGTCTGCCGCCACCGCGGCACGCGACTGTGCGCGGATGCTGAAGGTGTGGCGCCCGCAAGCATCCAGTGCCCGTATCACGCGTGGACCTACGCGCTCGACGGCCGGCTACTGGGCGCGCCGCTGATGGATGATGCCGCCGGGTTCGATCGCGACGAGTATGCGCTGCGCGCGATTGCGTGCGACACCTGGGACGGGCACGTCTTCATCAATCTCGGAGATCAACCTGATCCCCTGAGCGCACAACTCGGGGATCTGCCGGCGCGCTTCGCGCCGTGGCGCATGCAGGACCTGCGGCTCGCCCGACGCATCGACTACGACGTCGCCACCAACTGGAAGCTCGTCGTCCAGAACTACAACGAGTGCCTGCACTGTCCTGTCATTCACCCGCTGCTCAACCGCATGCATCATTACCTGGGCGCTGAGAACGTGCCGTCGACCGCCACCTATTGCGGGGGCGCCATGGGGTTCAAGGACGGCATTGAAACGTTGAGCGCCGACGGCAAGCGGCGGCGCGCGTTCCTGCCGGGACTCGATGCGCGCGACCGCGCGCTGGTGCACTACTACGCGATTTACCCCAACTTCCTGCTGACGCTGCATCCCGATTACGTGATGACGATTACGATCTGGCCGGTCGACGCCGGCCGCACCCGGCTGATCGCGGAGTGGCACTTCCACCCGGACGAGATGGCGAAGCCGGATTTCGTCTGCGAGGACGCGATTGAATTCTGGCATCGCACGAATCGAGAGGACTGGGCGATCTCGGAACAGTCCTACCTGGGGATCAGCTCACGCGGTTACGTGCCGGGGCCGTACGCGGAGCGGGAACGCCAACTCTGGGAGTTCGATCAGTTCGTCCTGTCCCGCACGTCGCGCCGGTAGATTCACGCTTTCGCAATCCAGCCGGCGTACAGCTCCGGCCTGCGGTGTTTCATGAACAGGCTGCGCGCACTTGACTGCGGCAACGCCGCGACGTCGAGATCGGCGTAGACGATCGCGTCCGCCATCTTCGGCCCGCGAGCGATCACCGCACCATCGGGTCCGCAGACGAACGACTCGCCGGCAAAATCGAGGCACTCCTCTTTCCCGACGCGATTGCACAGCGCCGTAAAGTAGCCGTTCTGGAACGCGGCGACACGCATCTCGGCCTCGTATAACCCTTCCGGCCATTCATCGACGGCGCCCGCTTGCGGGACGATCACCAGGTCGGCACCGTTGAGCGCGAGTGCGCGCATGTACTCCGGGAAATGCCGGTCGTAGCAGATCGCAACGCCGATCGCGCCGGCTTTGCTCCGGTAGACAGGCGCGCCGGTGTCGCCCGGAGTGTAATAACCCTGCTCGTGGAAACACGGGTAATCGGTGATGTGGATCATGCGCGTCACGCCGAGGAGCGTCCCGTCTGCGTCGATCACCGGGGAACTGTCGTAGGTGCCGTCGCCATCGCGTTCGTAGAGATTGATCGCGGTCACGATGCCGAGCTCCCGCGCTTTTCGCTGGAACGCGGTGACGGTTGGACCGTCAAGCGGTTCCGCCAACTCGCGCACCCCCGCACCGGCCGGCCGCTGCGGATAGAACCACTCGAACGCCAGTTCCGCAAAGCATGCGACCGAGGCACCGTGGCGAGCCGCCGTTTCGAGCGCCGCGAGGCCGCGCGCAACGTTGGCCTGCTTATCCCTGGTCGCGTGCTGCTGAATGACCGCTATCTTCATGGCTGCGCAGTATTATTCTTCGCGCGGCGCCGGCCACGCGGTGGAAATTCGATCGCCGTCGCGTCCGCGACACCGAAGTAGAATTCGGGCATGCCCGCAACCACTCGCTTGTTTGGCCTTCTGCTCATCGTGCTCGGCGTCGCCAGCTACGTCGTGACCGGTCGGACCAGCATCACGGCCATGATTCCCGCATTCTTCGGCGCCGCGCTGGTAATTTGCGCGTTGATTGCGCGCAACGAAGCCGCGCGCAAGCATGCGATGCACGCCGCGGTCGCGCTCGGCCTGATCGGCGCGCTTGCCGCGCTCGGCCGTGCCGTTCCGGCAGCGATCAGCGGCGGCGTGTCGCGCCCGGCGGTCATTTCGCAGATCGTGATGGGCGTGTTGCTGCTGGTCTATGTCGCCAAAGGCGTGCAGTCGTTCGCGGCGGCGCGCCGCGCACGCTCAGGCGGGTAACGCGGTCTTGCGCGACGGGTTGAAAAACGGGGTCGGCACGACGGTGGCCGTCGCGCGATAGCGGACTGCTTCCACCGTGATTTCCATCTTCAGTTTCGTACCCAACGAGTAATACGGCGCGTCAATCGTCGCCAGCGCAACCAGCTTCTTCAGCATCGTCGACCACGTCGTCGACGTCGCTTTGCCGACATGCGTGCGGCCCTTGTAAATCGGTACGGCAACCCGGGATGTCCCGGGCGGCGCGGTCGGGGGCAGCCCGACCGCTTCGTAAAGCTTCTCGACTTCGGTCCATTCGATCTCGAGTCCGACGATCTGCCGCGCGATGCCGCGCTTCACTTCGTTCATGAGCGCGGCGCGGCCGATGAATGGCCCCTTCTTGAGATCGACGAGCCGCGCCAGGCCAAGCTCGTACGGCGAATACTTTTGCGGTTCAATCAGAGCTTTGCGGCTGCTGTGGAAATCGACATCGATCAGCAGCAAGCCCGCCTCGATCCGGGCGATGTCGAGGGCCAGCATTCCCGCCGGGTGCAGGTCGAACGCGCCACCGGCGGCGACGATCGCGTCCCACACCGGCAACGCCGATTGCCAGGGCATCCAGATTTCGTATCCCAGATCGCCGGTGTAGCCGGTTCGGGAAATGTCCACCGGTATGCCGGCGATATGACCGCTGGTCGCGCGAAAGTATTTGAGTCGCGACAGGTCTGCGTCGCAGACCTCACCCAGCAGGCGCGCTGACGTCGGTCCCTGCAGGGCAAGCGCCGCCACACTCTCGGAGATATCTTCGATGCGGACGTTCAAGCCGGCTGAATTTTCAGTGAGCCATCGCAGCGTCGGATCCGCTGCCGTCCATCGGAAGGCGCAATCGGCCACGCGGGTGACGGTGCCATCGTCGATGACCTTCCCATCCTCATCGCACCATGGCGTGTAGTAGACCTGGCCCACGGCCATCTTCGCCGCGTCGCGGGTGATCACACGGTTCACCAGCCGAACCGCGTCAGGACCGTCAATGCGGTACTTGTAGAGCGGTGAAATGTCGATCAGGGCGCAGGCGTTGCGGATCGCGTTGTACTCGTGCTCGTGATGGGTCTCGAACGCGCTCACGGCGTAGTAGCCCGCCCAGTCGCGATAGCTGAGGCTCTCGCACAGCTCGAGCGTGCGCGTGTGGAATGCGGAACCGACCGGCACAGGGAAATATTACTGCGGCCTTCGGCGCCGGACGCTTGGGGGATAATTCCGCCGTGCGCTACGACGCGATCGTCATCGGTGGCGGCCACAACGGGCTGACGTGCGCGGCGTATCTGGCACGCGCAGGGCGCAAGGTGCTGGTGCTCGAGCGCCGGCACGTGCTCGGCGGCGCCGCCGTGACGGAGGAGGTGTTCCCAGGCTTCAAGTTCTCCGTCTGCTCGTACGTCGTCTCGCTGCTGCGGCCGGAGATTATTCGCGAGCTCGACTTGCCGCGCCACGGCATGGAGCTGCTGCCGCTGGACGGTACGCTGACCCCGATGCCGAACGGCGATTACCTCTGGCGCGTCAACGACCACTACAAGACCCGGCGCGAAATCGCCCGGCACTCTCGGCTCGACGCCGAGGCGTACGACGAATACGGCAAGGCGATGGTCGAGATGGGGCGCTTTGCGAAGCCGATCCTGTCGATGTTGCCGCCGGACCCGACCTCCCTCGATCCGCGCGGCCTGCTCGAATTGCTCGGCATCGGCCGGCGTTTCCGCGGCATGCGGGTTCACGATCGTGTGAATCAGGTGCAGCTGTTGACGATGAGCGCCGTCGACTTCCTCGATCAGTGGTTCGAGACGGATGTGCTGAAAGCGACGATGTCGGCGTCAGGCATCATTGGCACGTTTCTCGGCGTGCGATCGCCGGGAACCGCCTACGTGCTGCTGCATCACTACATGGGCGAGATCGACGGCGCCTTTCGATCGTGGGGACTGTCGCGCGGCGGCACCGGCGCGGTCTCGAATGCCATCGCTGCGGCGGCACGAGAGTTTGGCGTCGACATCCGCACGGAAGCGCCGGTGGCGCGCATCCTGACGCGCAACGGCCGCGCGACTGGTGTCGTGCTCGACAACGGCGACGAGATTGCCGCGAAGATCGTCGTGTCGAGCGTCGATCCGCATGTGACGTTCCTGAAATTCATGGACGAGCGCGACCTGCCTGGCGAGTTCGTCGAGGGCGTGCGCCGTTACAAGTTCCGCGGCTCGTCGGGCAAAGTCAACCTCGCGCTCGATGCGTTGCCGAATTTCACGTGTCTACCAGGCCCGGGCCCGCACCTGCGAGGCGCCATCTCTATTTCACCGAGCATCGACTATATGGAGCGCGCCTACGACGATGCGAAGTACGGGCAGTTCTCGCGGCGGCCGTACATCGACATGGTGATCCCGTCGCTGACCGATCCGTCGGTCGCGCCGCCTGGAAAACACGTGATGTCGTGCTTTGTCCAATACGCGCCGTACGATCTGCGAGACCCGAACACCGGCGCCAGAGACCCGTCGTTGTGGGACAGTCAGCGCGATGCGTTCGGCGACACGGTGATCAACACGCTCGCGGAGTACGCGCCAAATATCAAAGACATCATCCTCCACAAACAGGTGTTGACGCCGCTCGATATCGAGCGTGACTTCGGTTTGACCGAGGGCAACATCTTTCAAGGCGAGCTGACGCTCGAGCAGCTGTTCTTCCTGCGGCCGGTGCCGGGCTGGGCGCAGTATCAGACACCGATCGATCGGTTGTACATGTGCGGATCGGCGACGCATCCCGGGGGCGGCATCATGGGCGCGCCCGGCAAGAACGCGGCCGAGCGCATCCTGAGGACCTCTCGGTAATGGCGGCGAAGTTCGACGCACTCGTCATAGGTGGAGGAGTCAACGGCCTGACCTGCGCGGCGATGCTGGCCCGCGGTGGTGCCCGCACGCTGCTTCTCGAACAACGCGACGAACTTGGCGGATGCGCCGCGGAGATGGAGATCTCGCCTGGGTTCCGCGCCCCGGTGCTCGCGCACGCCACCGGGCCGCTGCGGCGCGACGTCGTCGAAGAGCTGCAGCTATATGTGCACGATCTGAAATTCAGCGATCCCTCGATCCAGATGAGCGCGCTGGCTCCCGACGGCGGCGCGCTGGCGATCTACGACGATCCGCGTAAGACCGCCGAAGCTCTGCGCGCCTGGTCGCCGCGCGATGCGCAGCGTTGGCAGCCATTCCAGGTGACGCTGCAGCGGCTTGGCGCGTTGATCGGCTCTCTATTCATCAGCACGCCACCGTCCGTCGATGCGCCGTCAGGTCGCGACGTTTTTGCCTTGATGCACGTCCTCGGCGATTTCCGCGCGATGCCGAAGGACGATCAATGGCGGCTGCTGCGATGGGGACCGATGGCGGTTGCCGATTTGGTCGGCGAAGCGTTCGACACGGAGCTGCTGCGCGCCACGGTCGCCGCCGACGGCATTTTCGGATCGATGCTGGGACCGTGGTCGGCAGGCAGTGGATTACAGCTGCTCCTCTCGGCCGCCAACCGCGCGCTCGCCTGGCCCGCCGGCCGGCACGTCAGCGGCGGTCCGGCGGCGGCGGCTCGCTCGCTGACCGCGGCGGCACACCGTTTCGGCGTCGAGATCCGAACCGGTTGTCACGTGACACGCATCGACGTCGACGACGAGCGGGCGACCGGCGTGACGCTCGACGGCGGCGCCCGCATCGAGGCACGCGCGATCGTGTCGGGTGTCGACCCCCGGCGCACCTTCCTGACACTGTGCGAGGCGGATCACCTGCCGCCGGAATTTCTGTGGCGCATGAAGCATTACCGATCGCGCGGCACGCTGGCGAAAGTCAATCTCGCGCTGTCATCGTTGCCATCCTTCGCCGGCGCGTCGAGAGAAATGCTCGCCAGCCGCGTCCGGCTGGCGCCGGACCTCGACTACCTCGAGCGCGCTTTCGATCATGCGAAGTACGGCAGGTTCTCGCCGGAACCATGGATCGAGTTCACGATTCCGTCGCTTGGCGATCCATCCCTGGCGCCGCCAGGCGCGCATGTCCTGTCTGCCTATGCGCAGTTCGCGCCGTACCGGTTGCGGGCTCCGGCGAGCGACGGCGATGCGGACACCCGGGTCTCGGGCGGGTGGGATGCGGCGCGGGACGCGCTCGGCGATGCGGTGATTCGCGCGCTATCGCAGTACGCGCCCGACCTCGGAGCGTTGATCGTCGAACGGCAGGTGATCACGCCGCTCGATCTCGAGCGTGGCTGGGGCCTGACCGGAGGCCACATCTTCCACGGCGAGCTGTCGCTCGATCAGTTTTTTGCGATGCGGCCGCTGCTGGGCTTTGGGCAGTACCGCACCCCGATCAAGGGCCTATTCCTGTGCAGCTCGGGCGCGCACCCCGGGACCGGACTGACCGGCGGATCCGGCATCAACGCCGCGAGGGAGATCGCGCGCGAGTTGTCTTGACACAACGAAGTCGCCGGCCGGGCGTCTAACACTATGCTGCGGGCGCTACCAGTTTCCGCGCCCGCCGGCTGATGACCGCGCCAGCCGACGGCAATATCGACCGCACGAATTGAGGAAGTAGCCCGATGAAATACGTCGCGTTGTGCGTCCTGCTGGTCTGTTCATTCCTGTCCCTGGCTATGGCCCAGACCGCACCACCGCAAGGTGCGGCCGGGCGCGGACAGCGCCCGATGCGTGCGCAATCAGAGCGCGTCGACACACCGAGAGGCACCGCCGTGCTTCGCGGCCAGATCATCGCGGTTGACAATGGGTCGCCGATCCGCCGCGCGCAGGTGCGGCTGTCGTCGCCCGATGCGCGCGAATCACGTGTCGCGACGACGGACGTGCAGGGGCGGTTCGAGATCAGGGAGTTGCCGGCCGGTCGCTACACCGTGACCGCTAGCAAGGGCGGATTCGTGGCGTTGCAGTACGGTCAGCGCCGCCCATCCGAGTCAGGCACGCCGATTGAACTGGCGGACGCGCAAACCATCGACAAGATCACGATTGCGCTGCCGCGCGGCAGCGTCCTCGGCGGCCGCATCACCGACGAATTCGGTGAACCCGTCGCCAACGCGAGCGTCAGCGCGTGGCGCTATGCCTACGCCGCCGGCGTGCGCCGCTTGACGCCGGCCGGTCAGAACAGCCGGGACACCACCGACGATCAGGGCCACTTCCGTCTCTTCGGTCTGCCGCCAGGCGAGTACTACGTCAGCGCGACACTGCGTTCCGGCGGTCCTGAAATTACGGATCCCGCCGGTGAAGCCTCGGGGTATGCGGCGACCTACTTTCCCGGCACCACCAACGTCGCCGAAGCAGCACGCATCATGCTGAGCGTGTCGCAGGAAAACACCGGCATCAATTTCGGATTGATCGCCACCAGGCTCGTACGCGTGAGCGGTCAGGTCCTCGGCTCGGATGGCGCGCCGGCGACCGGTGGAACAGTGATGCTGGTGCCTGCCGCCGGGGGCCGTTCAGCGATGGCGATGCCGCAAGGCAGCGCCGGCAACCGCATCGACCGCACCGGCGCATTCCGGGTCAGCAACGTCGCCCCCGGCCGTTATCAGGTCCGCGCGGTTGTTGGCGGCCGCGAATTCGAACTCGCACGCATGGATCTTTCGGTCGGCAACGACGACGTGGACGGTCTGACGCTGGTGGCGGCGCGGCCGGCGACGATCACCGGCACTGTGGTGAGCGATACCGGCGAACCGTTCGACTTCCGTCCCGAGCAGTTGCAGATCGGATTGCGGCCGGGATCACCCGATGCGTTCGGAGGTCCGGGCGGACCTGCGACGACAGCCCGCGTTGCCGCCGACTGGTCTTTTGCGTTGCGCAACGTGAGCGATTTCGCGCTGGTGCGCGCGACGACGCCGCCAGGCTGGACGATGAAGGCCGTTATCGTCGCAGGACAGGACATTACGGATACGCCGTCAGAGTTTCCCGCGGGTCAAATCATCTCGGGCGCGCAGATTGTTCTGACGAAAAAGGTGACCTCGCTCAGCGGGCTGGTAACGGACTCGAAGGGCAATCCAGTACTCGACGCAGCCGTCGTCGTCTTTCCGACCAACGAACAGTTGTGGACGTATCAGTCGCGATTCATCAAGGCGGCGCGGCCGGATCAGGAGGGACGCTATCGCCTGTCCGCGCTACCAACAGCGACCTACTACATCGTTGCTGTGCAAGGTCTCGAAGACGGGCAGGCCGGCGACGCTGAATTCCTGGCGGCAATCAGGGAGTCGGCGGCGAGGCTCGAGATTGGCGACGGCGAATCCAAGGCCGTTGACGTTAAACTCTCGGCAACCAGGTAGGCCACGATGAGCATGCGTTGCAAACAGTGCGCGGAGTCCTTCCCCAAGAATCAGCCGTTCGACACGTTCGAATTGCGGCGCCACAAAATGCTGCCGGCAGATCCGGACGGCATGACTCACAGCGATCAGCTCGAAGATGCCGGCCTGTTCTGCTCGCGCAAGTGCCTGGCCGATTACCTCAAGGCCGGCGATCGATCGGGAGTGTTCGATCTCGGCGGGCTGCGCGGCCGGATGCAGGAGAAGTAACGACCCCGGAACGGGGAACCGGGAGCTGGGAGCCGGGCGCGAGGGCGTTGGGCGCCCAAGCCATTCGCAGCCACCCAACACAGTGCCACTCCAGTTGCATCACGCAAACGGAAGTAGCAGAGATTCCCGGCGGGAAATTCGCGCGTATGCAACTGTTGTTTACAGCGGCGCCGGCTCGCGGCGCATATCGCAACGATTCCGCCAGGCACAACATCTGCACAAAACGCTCGCATGTGTGCAGCGACGCCGAGCTCATTCCGCGATCTTGAGGTGTGGCAGGTCTCTATGGATCTTGTAGATTTGGTTTACGTATCGACAAGGCAGCTGCCGCGCGCCGATTTCGATCTCCGGCGGCAAATTCGTCGTGCCGCTGCGTCAATTCCGTCGAATGTGGCGGAGGGCTATCGACGAAAGAAGCGCACATCGGCATATCAGAACCACGTGTCCATCGCGATGGGCTCTCAAGGCGAATTGGAAACTCACATCGAAATTGCCCGGCGTAACGCGCTAATGGACGAAGCTACCTGCTCCCATCTGCTCGCGACGAGTGATCGCGTGGGCGCGATGCTTTATAGACTGCACGAGTCTCTCGCATCACGCACGATCGAGTAGGGCGCGGGGCGAGGGCTCGCGCTCCAACGTCCCTCGCTGCGACCCCCTCGCCCGCGCGGCGCCGCGCTGCCACTCTCCGCTCGCCGCTCCCGGATTCCCGCTGCCGGCTCCCAGGCCCGCTCCCGGATCGCCACCCCGACCCCCGCCCGGCTCCGCGGTCTACGATCCCCCGCTCGCCGCTGCCGGTTCCCGGCTCCCGGCTCCCGGCTCCCGGCTTCCGAATCCCGGTTCCCGGCTCCCGGCTCCCGGCTCTCGGTTAGAAATAGTCCGCATGCCAATACACGACTTCCGCGGCGGCAAGCGGCGGCAGGGGCAGGATGCGGTCGCGTAATGGCCTGATCATCAGAACCGACTGGGTCGGTATCGCGGCCGCGACGCGCACCTGCGGTGGCACCAATGCGCGCGGCCACCAGCACTTGATCTCCGGCAGACGCTCGCTCGGATAGCGAGCCAGCATCACCTGCAGCATGGCGCCGAGACGCGCGCCGGCCGGATCGCGATCGCCCGCCTCTTCGATCATCCAGCGGCCGTCCTGTTCGGTGCTCACCAGATACGCCACCGCCTGGTGGCCTTCTTCGACGACCAGAAACTCGGTGTGGCGCGTGCCGAGAGGTGCCAGTCCCGACTGCAAGCGCTTGCGCGTGATGTTGAAGCGGATGAAGTCCTCGGCGCGATCCAGCGCGAGACGTGCGTCGACTGCGCGTGCGGCGCTCATCTCGGCGATCGCGGGCAGATCCTTGTCGTCGCCGCTGCGGACGAGCATGGCGGGCGCGCCGCCGCGCTTCTGATCGACTTCGAGTGTGGATTCAATCAACGGCACCGGCACGAAATCGAGCCGCTCGTAAAACGCCGGCGAGATTTCGGAGAACAGCATGGCGAACTCCTGTCCTTCGGTGACGGCAGTGTCCAGCATCCGCGTGATCAACTCACGCGCGAAGCCCCGGCCGCGGTGTGCGTCGGGGGTGAAGACGGCGCCAATGCCGAGCACGCGCCGGATCCGGCCGTCGAACCGTACCGACAGGTCGTACCGTTTGGCACTGGCCAGGACATGCGGGCCGTCGATCAGCGCTACGCGATCGAGATGTTGCATGCCCCATGGCGTCTTGAGCTGCGCGTGCCAGGCTTTCGCATAATTGGCGAGCGACAGTCCGTCATGCCACAGCGGGTGCGTATCGGCAAGGATTTGGTCCAGGACCGGGCCAACGGCGGGAACCACCTGTAGCGGCATCCGCCTACGCTAGCGCATTTGCCGAACGGCAGGGCCGTGTCGCGAGCGCTGGACCTACCCCGCGTATAATCCGCCCTTCGAGGTGCGTATGCGTTGGTCGTCCGTACTACAACTGTCCATCGTCGCCGGCGTGGCCGCGGCGACGTTCGCATTGGTATCAAACCCGGCCGTCGAAGGACAGGCGCGAGCCGGCGCGGTGCCGCGCCTGAACGGCAAACCGGATCTCAACGGCCTGTGGCAGGCGGTGAATACCGCGAACTGGGACATCCAGGCGCACATGGCCAAACCGGCACTCGCGATGCGACCGGGACCGATCGTGCCCGTGCCGGCAAAGGAAGTGATCGCACTCGGTGCGGTCGGCGCCGTTCCGGGCGGGCTTGGCGTGGTCGAAGGCGATGAAATTCCCTACACGCCCGAGGGCCTGAAGAAAAAACAGGAGAACCAGGCGAACTGGCTGACACGGGATCCTGAAATCAAGTGTTACCTTCCCGGCGTGCCGCGGGCGACCTATATGCCCTTTCCTTTTCAGATTACTCAGAGCAGCTACGCCACCTTCATCGCGTATGAGTACGCCGGCGCGGTCCGCCACATTTACCCGAAAGATCCCGGTCCGCCGCAGGTCGACAGCTGGATGGGCATTTCCCACGGCCGTTGGGAAGGCGACACCTTCGTGGTCGAGACCTCGGGATTCAACGGCCAGACGTGGCTCGATCGCGCTGGCAATCATCACTCCGAGCGCCTCAAAGTCACGGAGCGCTTCACCATGACGGATGCGGATCACATCAACTACGAGGCAACGCTCGACGATCCTGGGACCTACACGCGTCCATGGAAGATGAGCATGCCGCTCTACCGCCGCGTCGAGAAGAACGCCCAGCTCGGCCAGTTCAAATGCGTCGAGTTCGTGACTGAGTTAATGTACGGCCACCTGCGGAAGGAGCCGTTGAAATGAGCCGCCCATATGCCGTCACCCAACTCCAGATCGCCGGCGCGACACTCGCCGCGATCGTTCTGGCCGCCGGCTTCGCGGTGGCGCAGGCACCGGCTACGCAGAAGCCCGCGGCACGTCGCGCAACAGCGGCGCCACGCGCGATCCCGCGTATGCCGGACGGGCGCCCAGACCTGCAGGGCAATTGGACGAACGCCACCATCACGCCACTCGAACGCCTGCGCCCGAACACGCCGCTGGTGATCACCGAGGACGTGGCGCGAGATGAAGAAACCAAGACCCGCGCCGCGGTGGAATTCCGCGAGCAGCCGAGCGACCCGAATCGCGCCGCCCCGCCGGTCGGCGGCGAGCTTCGCAAGAGCCCGAATGCCGAGCCGACCTATCTCGAACGGGTGTGGCAGGGTGGGGCCGGCGTGGTCGGCGGCTACAACTCGTTCTGGATCGATCCCGGCGATCGCGTATTGCGTGTCGACGGACAACCACGCAGTTCGATGATCATCGACCCGAAGAATGGCCGTATCCCGCCGTATACCGAGGCTGCCCGCGCGCGGATGGCGAAGGCTGCCGAGATCCGCAAGAGCCAGGGCGGCGAGTTCGATCATCCCGAGCTGCGGCCGCTCGGCGAGCGGTGCATCACCTCGTTCGGCAACAACGCCGGACCGCCGATGCTGCCGAACTACTACTACAACAACAGCTACACCATCGTGCAGTCGAAGGACACGGTGGTGATCCTCACCGAAATGGTGCACGACGCCCGCATCGTCCGCATCAACGGCACGCATCCGCCTGCCGCACTGCGCAAGTGGTTCGGCGATTCGATCGGACGCTGGGAGGGCGACACGCTGGTCATCGAAACGACGAACTTCCACCCGAATCACGGATTACGTGGCGCCTGGGAGCACCTCAAGGTGACCGAGCGGCTGACGCGGCGCGATCAGAACACGATCAACTATCGGTTTACGGTCGAAGATCCGACGACCTTCACGGCGCCGTTCACCGGTGAACTGGTCTTCAATGCGATGGCGCCAGGCGAAATGGTCTACGAGTACGCGTGTCACGAGGCCAATTACGGCCTGGAGGGTGTCATGAGCGGGGCGCGGGCGCACGAACGCGAAGCCGCCAAGAAGAAGACGCAGCAATAGGGTGCCCGGCACCCTCGACAGCGTCGATTCGCTGCGGACACCGGCGGTCCTGATCGACAAGGCCGCGGCGCTTCGCAATCTCGACCGCATGCAGGCTGCGGCGAATGCCGGCGGCATTCGCCTTCGTCCTCACACCAAGACGCACAAGTCGCCGGTGATCGCGCGGTGGCAGATCGATCGCGGCGCCACCGGCATCTGCTGCGCGAAGCTCGGGGAAGCCGAGGTGTTTGCCGATGCCGGGTTCACCGACATCCGCCTGCCCTATCCGATCAATCCCTCCAACGCGGACCGCGTCGTCGCGTTACTCGACCGCACACGCCTGTCATTCATCGTCGACAACCTGGCCGTTGCCCGGCAATGGTCCACCGAGATGACTCGCGCCGGCCGGATGGTCGACGTTCTGATCAAAGTCGACGTCGGGTTTCATCGCTGCGGCATCGATCCGGACTCGCGCGAGGCGCTGCGGATGTTCAAAGAGATCGCCGAGCTCCCGGGATTGACATTCCGCGGCCTGCTGTCACACGCCGGACAGACCTATCATGCCCACTCCGAAGACGAACTGCGCCGGATGGCCGACGCGGAGGCGCGGACGCTGTCGGACCTCGCCGAGCGGTGCCGGAAAAATGGGGTAGCCGTTGAGGAAGTGAGTGCCGGCGCCACACCGCCGGCGCGCTTCTCGCTCACGCAAAAGGAATTCACCGAATACCGACCGGGCAACTACGTTTACTTCGATCGGACGCAAGTTGCGCTTGGCGCCGCTGCCGTCGACGACTGCGCGCTGACCGTGCTTGCCACCGTCGTCAGCAAGCCCGCGAGAGATCGCATCATCCTCGACAGCGGCAGCAAGACGCTGACCAATGACGGCGCCCGGGGTTTCGTGCCGGCGCCGGGTTTCGGCGCGGTGATCGGCCACGACAACCTGCTGGTCGAGCGCTTGTCGGAAGAGCACGCCACGGTGAAAGTGACCGGATCGACCGCTCTCGAACCGGGCGACCGTGTGCGGATCATTCCGAATCATTCGTGTGTGGTGTCGAACCTGGTCGATCAGGCCTGGCTCGTCGACGGGGACACCGTCGAGCCGCTGGCCATTGCCGCGCGAGGAAAGATCACCTGAGGCCGGAAAACAGTTGATATAAACTTCGAGCGTGGCATCGAAGAACAACGAGATCGTCGGCGAAGCGCTGGGGATGGTCGAGACGCGCGGCCTGATCGGCATGATCGAAGCATCGGACGCGATGGTGAAGGCGGCCAATGTGGTGTTCGTCGGCTGGCAAAAGGTCGACGCAGGCCTGGTCACCGCGATCGTCCGCGGCGATGTCGGCTCGGTAAAAGCCGCGACCGACGCCGGCGCCGCCGCTGCGCGGCGCGTCGGCGAGTTGATTGGTGTCCACGTCATCCCCCGCCCGGTTGAAGACCTCGAAAAGATCTTCCCGATGCTCAAGCCAAAGGCCTGACGGCCGGCTTACGGGCGCGGTGCTCCACGCTTGCCGGACGCCGCCACACCCTTCGCAGCGCGACGCGCCGGTCGTTCGCGCGCGATCAGCTGACGCAGCTTGATGTCTTCGCCCATCATCATCAGCGGTTGCGCGGCGTTGTCGAGAATGCTGAACAATTCGCCGTCGGCGGTGCGCGCATAGATGTTGTCCCCGTCGATGTACAGTGTCACCGGACCACCGCCCTCGATGGCGTCGTAGAGACGGGTCTTGAAACGCGTCCGCAGCACCTGCAGCAGTTTGCGGATGCGCGCGACGCTGAAGCCTTTGCGCCGCAGATCCGCGAGCACCATCAACTCGAGGAGCTCGATCGGCGTGTAGCGCCGCTCGGTGAAGCCGCCCGCTTCGGTTTTGTGTGAGGGAACCGTCGGCGCGAAGAGATTCCGCTTCGCCCACCACTGAAGCTGCCTGGCCGTGAGTCCGGTGAGCTGTGCCACCTCGCGCGACGAGTACAGCTTCTTCAGCTTCATCCGTCGCCGAACTCCTCGAGATGAGGAAGGTTCGCCGCGACCGCCTCGGCCATGGCCGCGCCGTCGAGGTCCTTTTGCGTCAGCCCGCCCTCGTCGTGCGTCGTGTAACTCAGAATCACGCGCTTGTAGTGAATCTCGATGTCGGGATGATGATCGGCGTCCTCGGCGCCCGGCACGAGCGCGCTCACGAACAGCACCGCTTCGGGAAAATCCTGGAACGTGAACTGCTTCTTGATGGCGGCGCCATGCAGCGACCAGCCGTCGAGGCTCTTCAACCGCTCGGCGATCTCTTCAGGGGTGAGCAATGCCATGACTGATGCAGATGTTATAGCGTTCCGACCCGCGACGGATCGAGATCGCGCAATGCCGGGTCGGTGTCGCGATCGAACACCAGATCGCGCACCAGCTGCATTGTCAACGGCGTGAACAGCACGCCATTCCGGTAATGGGCGGTGGCGTAGATCACGCCCGGCAGTACACGCGACATCCCCAGTATCGGTAAATCGTCGGGGCCTTTCGGCCGCAAGCCCGTCCTCACCTCGGTCAACGCGGCCGAACCGAGGCTCGGCACCAGCGCGGCCGCCGCGGACCGCAACGACTCGACAGCCTCCGCGGTGTGCGTCTCATCGAAGCCGACGTCTTCCACGGTCGATCCCGCCAGCACCGACCCGTCGGGCCACGGCACCAGATAGCCGTCAGGACCCCAGAGCACTCGACCGATCGAACCCGGCTCCGTCTGCAACTGAATCAACTGCCCGCGGATCGGCTTCACCGGTATGCGATCGGCGCCTTCGATCGTGATGGACGAAGACCAGCTGCCGGCGGCCATGACAACGCGATCGGCTTCCCAGATGGCACGCGCCGTCTTGACGCCGATGCGAGCGTTCGACATCCCAAAGATATGGATGGCACCGGTCTCTGTCCGAAACCGCGCATGAAGTTTTTTCGCGGCGGCCGCGGCGGCGAGGGTTAGTGACGTCACACCGACAAAGCCGTGTGCCGGGATCAACAGACCGCCGATCGCTCGCGGATTGGCCAGCGGCTCCACGTCGCCGAATCCACCGGCATCGATCCAACGTGTCTCGATGCCGCGGTCTGACAGTCCGCCGGCCAGTTCGTTCAAGCGGCTGACGTCGGCATCTGAAAACGCCAGCTCGAACGTCCCGTTGCGCTGATAGACGAGATCTTCGCCGTCTTCGCGAAGCCGGGCGATGAAGTCGTCGTACAGGTCGAGGCTGCGCGCGCCGAGTTCGCGAAGACGCTCCGAGCCGTGCCCTTCGATGAACGGCGCGAGGATTCCCGCCGACGCGCGCGTCGCGCCCTGTCCGGGTGAGCGAGTCTCCAGCACCTGCACTCGCGCACCGGCTTTCGCGAGCTCATAGGCGACGGTGCATCCGACGATGCCGGCACCGACGACGATCACCGACGGCCGATTCACTCTCTAAGAATATCGTGCGACTCCGTTCGGAGTGGAATCGCGTGCGGGGCGACGGTCGGCGGTGCCGCGCGACCTGAGACGACCTCGCGGCAGAACCAACCGCGCGATCGCCGTTGCCGCCGAAAGCACGCGTCAGAAACCGAGCGAGAAACCGACTTCGACGCGCCGGGGTGCGGCGGCGGATGTTGCCGTGCCAAAGAACGGCGACAGTTGATTGCCGACGAACGCGTTGTAGTTGACGTTGTTGAACGCATTCTGGATGTTCAGGAACAAGTCAAACCGGTACTTCGTGTTGCCGCCTTCCATGACCACCATTTGCGGGCCCTCGCCGCCGCCAGGAGCACCACCGCCGACGCGTTGGTTCATCGCGCCGCCCGACGGGGGCGGAGTCGGCGGCATCGGCATGTTCGGCGGCCCCTGGCGCAGACCGCCGAGACCGATCGACTTGTTGAAACGGATATTGGTGGTCCACTGCGCGGCGCCACGGCCGCTGTTGCGCGTTACCCCAGGAGCGCGATCGTTGAACACCGTGTCGCCGTTGTTGTCGAAGCCGGTGGTGATGTTGTAGGGCAGCGGCGACGAACCCTGCACGTTCAGCCCGACACGAACGCCGTTGACCAGCGGCGCGTTGACGTTGAAAAAGATACGGTGGCGAACGTCCTGCGCCGACGGTCCCCAGTCCGCGTCCGGGTTGGTGCTGTCCGACGGCAACGCCGTCGGCGAGTCGGCGAAATTGCGCGCGTTGTTGTACTGGTACATCACCATGCCCATCAGCCGCCGCGGCATGTAGCGCGCGTTGACTGCCACGGTGAAACGATCCGAGGCGCGCTTGCCGGTTGCCTGGATCTCACTGACGTTGCCGACCTCGGGATTCGGCCGCACGCCGTTGATCGGCGCGTTGACATTGATCGATCGCAGCGTGTTGCGGCCACGCGTCCACATGTAATCGCTGCGGAAGTCGGCCCACGGCGCCAGCGGCCGTTCGACGCCGATCGACGCCTGCTGAATGAGCGGCTGCTCGATGTGACCGGCGCGGATCACGCTGGGCGGCAGGCGCTGACCGGCCGCGTCGGTGACCGGGAACGCCGGGTTCTGGACGATCAGATCGACCTGATGGTTGCCATCGACGCGGATCGTCTGCTCGTGCAGCGCGGCGTCGTACCAATCGTAGAAGATGCCGTAGCCGCCGCGCACGGTGGTGGTGCGAGTCGCGTTCCAGGTAAAGGCGCCTCGGGGCGCGAGGTTCCAGCGCGAATCAACCTGCGTCTGGATCTCCTGACGCAGGCCGACACTCAGCTGCAGCGCTCGCGACGGCCGAAAATCATCCTGCACGAACCAGCCGGCCTTGACTTGCGAGTACTCGACCACCGGGTCGCCGGTGCGGATCGAGTACGTCGCCGGCGTGCCCGCGCGGTAAGCCTCGAGACTCGTGAAGGTATACGTCCCGAACGCGTTCGAGCGCTGATTGCTGTTCCACCAACCGGCTTCCAGCAACACTCCGGCGCGCATCGAGTGGCGGCGGCCGATCGTGAAATCGAAGTTCTGCGCGACTTCGATTTCGCGGGCGCGGCGATCGCCCATCTGCCCCGCACCGCCGGAGTTGAAGGCTTCGTTGACCCGGATCGTCGGCTGGGTCGACAGCGACGTCGTCGACAGCACCGAATCGATGACCGAAAAGCGCAGCTCGCTGAAGACTTTCTTGCCGATCACGCTGGTCGAACGGATTCGGAAGGTGTCGGTGGCGTTGTCGGTCGCGAACGCGCGTTCGGGAAGATCGAAGTCGCCGACGCCGAGGTTGCTGCGGTCGTTCTGACGGCGCGAGTATTCAGCCTGGATCTGGCTTTGACCGCCAATCAAATGCTCGACGCGCGCGTTGAAGTTCATCGCATCCGTCGGCGCCTGTGCGAGGCCGGTCACCCTCGCACCCGACGACGAGAGCGCGTTGATGGTGCGTGACTCGTAGGCGCTGTTGCCGTCAAACGAGACCGTCAGCCCGGTACGGCCGGCCACGATGGGGCCTTGGAAGTTGAGCATGTAACGCCGCATCTGCTCGGCGCCCTTCTCGTCGGCGAAATGCTGCTTCGCGTTCAGTGACTCGTCGCGGAAGCCGAAGTTCGTCATGCCGCGCCAGCCGCCGAGGCCTGGCTTGGTGATCACCTCGACGCGAACCATGCCCGCGTCGTGATATTCGGCCGAGAAGGAATTGGTATGAAAGCGGATCTGCTGGATTTGATCTTTCGGCGGCAGCCGCCCGCCGCGGAACCCGTTGACGAAAATCTGGGCGCCCGGGCCGGCCATGCGCATCAGTTCGTCGGCCATCTCTTCCGGATCATCCGGAAGCGCATCGATCTGCTCCTGCGACAGGGTCTGCGTAAAACCGTTGTCGCGGCGATTCGCGGCGTCCTGCTCCTGCACGACGACGGTCTGTTCGACTGCCGCAACCGCCAGCCGCAGCGTCGTCCGATTCTCTCCACGCCGCACGTTCACCGGCGTAGTGATGGGCCGGAAGCTGTCTGCAGTCGCACGCACCTGATAGACGCCGGGTTCGAGACCTTCGAACACCGCGATGCCGCGATCGTCGACGGCCAGCGAGCGTTCGGTGCCGCGGCCGTCGACGATCGTGACCTGCGCGATGATCAGCGCGGCTTCGGTTTGATCCAGCACCGTGACCCGCAGCGAACCGCCGATGCCGCTGCCCTGGACCACTTGCGCGACCTCAGTGCCGGCGGCGGCCACGGCCGTCGAAGCGATCCCGAACAGGATCGCCGCTGCCGTGAAGCCCCTGATCACCTTTCTCATGACTCGCACTCGACTCAGCAACTATTTCTTTTCGAACAGATCAGCCTTGACCTGCGGATTGACTTTGAACTTCTCGATCGTCCACTCCTCGTTCGGCTCGCCGTCGAGTGAAGTTTCAATCTTGTGCGGCAGCATGATGCCGTCGACCTTCTTGTAATCGCTCAAATGCATCGCAAACGTGCCGAGCTGCGGTGGGTTGCGCTGCATTTCGGCCATGCGGCGCTGCATCTCCTCCGGTGTCGGAGGCGCCGGCGGTGGACCGCCCGCGGCACCTGGTGCGCCTGGACCGCCAGGGCCACGTCCGCCGGGGCCGCCGTTGATCATCACCATCGGTTTCGGATCTTGGTACTGCACCATCAGCGGCAGCCGGCTGTTCTGATCGATGAACAGGCGCAGCGTACGCCCGGTCTCTTCTTTAGCCTCCAGAATGTCGGCCTTGCCGTCGGGCGACTCGGCGACGCCGGCATCGACCCACGGCACCCCGGCGTCCGCAAACAGCGCCGCGGACAAACGCTGGAGTTGGACGCGCATCCGGCGCGTCCGCGCTTCGTTGACCTGTTCAGGCGTGGCCGCCGCTCCAGCAGGTCCGCCGGGACCCGCCATCATGATGCGCATGCCGCCGCCCATGCCGCCGCGATTCTGCGAATCCTCCCAGGACGTGGTCCCGTTGAGCACCATGGTGCGCTCCATCGAGGGGCCGCCGACCATGCCGCCGAGCGCCATGTCTTCGAGTCGATGCATCTTGTCGGGCCGCGCGATCGTCAGCATGACCATGCCCTCCATGGCGCGCTGCCCCATCATTCGTCGGAACGGACCTTCCGCGGTCAGCGTCTTGACTCCGGCAACCTTGTCTTCACCGCCCATTGCCTTGCGCGTCGCCGCCAGAATGCCCGCAACGCGGTCCTGAGCCAGCGGTGTCACCGAAACTCCGTCGAACTCTACGAACAACGCCGCAAGGACCATGACGCCGGCTGAAATCACATTACGCATCTGTGCTCCCTCAGACCTTCGTGACGGGAACCCCGCCTCTTTTCGATAATACGAGGCGGCTGGTTCGGGAGTCGTTAAGAGACGGCAAAGAGGTTGTAAAGTTTGTTAAATCATTGATTTTGCTGGATTTACACGATTTTGAAGCGTGCTAGACTCAGCGCATGATCTTCGGCAGGCGCGCGGCGCTGCATGCCGGACGGCGGCGTGTCTCGGCAGTGACGATCCTCGTCGGCATCGTCATGCTGCTCGTGCCGGCGCTCGCGTGGATGCAGTACCAGTGGCTCGGCCAGTTGAGCACTGCCGAAAGGGAGCGCATGCAGCGCACGCTCCGAACCGCCGCCGCCCAGTTCGCGACCGAATTCGACGGCGAACTGTCGCGCACGCTGGTGAGTCTTCAGGTCGATGGCCAGACCATTCGAGACCAGAACTGGGCGGCTTACGCGCAACGCTATTCCGCCTGGGTGAGCAGCGCCAGCGAGCCGCGACTGGTCCGCGAGGTGTGGCTGGTCGACACCCTACCCGGCACACCGCTGCCGGATCCGATGTCACTCGAACGCGGCGCGGCAATCCCGATCGACCGCCTCCGCGCGCGACGATGGAATCCTGGAACGCTCTCTTTCGAGGAATCGCCGTGGCCTGAAGATCTGCTCAAGGTTCGCGATTCGCTCGCGGCGCGCTTCATTGGACTGCATTTGCCACAGACTCGCCGCGGCGACGGCTCGATGGCAACGCGCCGGGAAGCCACCATGTCGATGACGATCGGCGATGACAACACGCTGATCTCACCAGTGACACTGTTCGAAGTCTCCGACGAGCGGCCAGGACCGCCGAAAATTTCCATTCTCGGCTTCACGATCGTCCGGCTCGACCCAGCGATCATCCGCGAGACAATCCTCGCGTCTTTGGCGGCGCGCCACTTTCACGGCGACGAATTCGAGTCCGCTTATCGCGTGGCGGTGGTTCAGCGCGACGATGCAGCGAACGTCGTGTGGGAATCCGAACCGGGCATTGCCCCTGCGATCGCGGCCGCGCCCGATGTCGCGCAAACCTTCATGGGCCCGCGGCCGGATCAGATGTTCCTGTTCGCACGCAACTTGCGTGGCGACGTCACCACGCAGACCGTGGCCGTTCCACCGCCCACACCTCCGCCCGGGAGCCGGGAGACGGGAGCCGGGAGCCGTCAACGGGCAGCTGGGGAACTCGAAGCCACGCACAATCCCGGCAGCCGGGAGCCGGGAGCCGCGAACCGGGAGCACGCGTCCGGCACCGGCGAAACCCTGCACAACTCCGGCTCCCGGTTCCCAGGTCCCGGCGCTCGGAAAGAAGACATCGTGGTCTCGATGATCGAGCGCGAAGAGCGTCGGGACGGGCGTGGCGGCCGCATCATTGCGCGTAGCGGTGCGTTTCCCAGTGAGGGCCGGTGGCTGTTGATGGCCAAGCATCGCGCCGGGTCCCTCGAAAATGCCGTCGCGGCGGTGCGCCTGCGCAATCTGCTGATCAGTTCGAGCGTACTGATTCTGCTGACGCTGGCGGTCGGCTTGATCGTGGTGTCGGCGCGGCGGGCGCAGGCGCTGGCACGACAGCAGATCGAGTTCGTCGCAGCGGTCTCACACGAGCTTCGCACTCCGGTTTCGGTGATTGGCGCCGCAGCCGGTAACCTTGCCGACGGCGTGGTTGGCGATCCCCAGCGGGTGCGCAAGTACGGCGAGACCATTCAAAACGAAGCGCGCCGTCTTGGTGAGACGGTCGAGCGCGTGCTGCAACTGGCCGGCATTGCCGCCGGCACGGCCGCCGCGGCGCAGACGCCAATCAGCCCGGCGGAGCTGGTTCATGAATCGATCGCCGCGTGCCGGAACGAAATCGAGAAGGCCGGCGTCGCCGTTGAAGTGTCGATTGCCGACAACCTGCCGCACATCGCCGGCGACGCGACCGCGCTGAAAGCCGCACTGCAGAATTTGATCAGCAATGGCGTCAAGTACGGCGGTCAGGCACGGTGGCTTCGCGTATCGGCGCGCACGGCGCCCGGCCGCCGGCTGCCGGCACCGGAGGTGACGTTTGCCGTCGAAGACCGCGGCCTTGGCATCGATGCCGAAGACCGCAAGCACATCTTCGAACCGTTCTATCGCGGCCGCGATGCGGTCGCGCAACAGATTCAGGGAAGCGGGCTCGGCCTGAACCTGGTGCTGCGGATTGCGGAAGCGCATGGCGGGCGCCTCGACGTTGCCAGCGAACCGGGCCAAGGCAGCGTATTCACCCTGTCAGTACCCGCCAGTCACGATCGCACCTCGCCGGAAGCGCTGACCCTTGCCCGAGAAGCGACTACTACTCGTTGAAGACGAGCCGGGCCTGCAGCTGGCGTTGAGCGATCGGTTGGCTGCCGAAGGCTTTGCCGTCGAGACCGCCTCCGACGGCAATGCCGCCATCGCTCGCGCCACCGGCGAGCCGTTCGACATCATCGTGCTGGACGTCATGCTGCCGGGCCGCGACGGCTTCGACGTTGCCAAGACGATTCGCGGGCAAGGCATCTCGACCCCGATCCTGATGTTGACCGCACGCACGCAAGTCGTCGATCGCGTGGTCGGGCTGAAGCTGGGTGCCGACGACTACCTCACCAAGCCGTTCGAAACGATCGAGCTGCTCGCGCGCATCGAAGCATTGATGCGCCGCGCCCCTTCGGGCTCGTCGGGCGTGTCGCTGGAGCGATATCAGTTCGGAGACGTGACCGTCGACGTTCGCAAGGCGGAAATCACCAGCAACGGCCGGCCGCTCGATTTGTCCGCGAAGGAATTTCAACTGCTGAAGTACTTCATCGAGCATCGCGGCGCGACGATTTCCCGCGACGAGCTGCTGCATCAGGTGTGGGGTTACACCAACGCGCCGTCAACACGGACCGTCGACGTCCACGTCGCGTGGCTGCGCCAGAAGCTCGAGCCCAACCCTCGCGTGCCGCAGTACATCCTGACGGTCCACGGGCTCGGCTACAAGTTCGCCGGGTGAAGCGCTTCAACTCCATTCGCGCCAGACGTAATTACGTCTCGTCCCGCCGGATCCACTTCGGCACGTCGGGAAGCTCCACGGCGCTCAATGCGTCGAGCAGCCGGACCGGGTCGCTGTCGACGACGATCGCGGCCCGATGCACCGGTCGAAGGAAACCCTCGAGCACGGCGCGATCGACGAACTCCACGAGCGGCGTGTAGAAATTCGCGACGTTCAACAACCCACACGGCTTGCGGTGCACACCCAATTGCGTCCACGTCACCGCTTCGAAAAATTCCTCGAAGGTACCGACCCCGCCGGGCATCGCAATGAACGCATCCGACAGGTCCGCCATCATCGCCTTGCGCGTGTGCATCGAGTCGACGACCCGGAGGTCGGTGACCCCGGTGTGTGCAATTTCCCGATCGGCCAGGGCGCTCGGGATCACGCCGATGACTTCACCGCCGGCGTCCACTGCCGCGTCGGCAATCGCACCCATCAGACCGACGTTACCGCCGCCGTATACGAGCCCGATGCCTCGATACGCCAGCACCTTCCCCATCTCGCGAGCGGCGTGTTCATATTCAATGCGCGCACCAATGCTCGATCCACAGAACACACATACCCGTCGCATGCGGGTTCCCCCACCGCCGGCCGGCGTCTCGTTCGTCATCACACTTTCAGCAGCACGCCCCGCGCCGGTTGACCCGTCGCGCGGGTCACGGCCTCGACATAGAGTGCCACCTGCTGCGTGTAGGCTTCGTGGGCGGAAGCGATCTCGATGTCGGTTTTGAAGTCGACAATCACCCAGCCCTGCTCTGTTTCGTAGGCAAGGTCGACCTGTCCGTCGACGATATGTGCCGGCTGACCGGGCTCGGTGAGGCGCAGCGAGACGGGCATCTCGCGCCACACGCGGCGGCCTGCGGCCTGAGCGGCGCGCGCCGCGGCCATCCGCGGATGCGCCAGCAGCTTCACCGCAATACCCTGGGCCGCTTCACGTTCGTCGTCTGCGGCGCCAAATAATTTCGCGTGCATCGAGGCGAGCTCTTCGACGTCAGACGCGCCGGCATCGAGCGGGATGGTCGCGAGGAGCGCATGGACGAGCGTGCCGAACCGTTTCCCGGACGGACGCAGTACGCCGAAGCCGGCGTCCTCGGTGATCACGACATCGACGGCCGCCACCCGGTCGTCCGACAACTCCGTCGCCGTCGACACGCGCAGCGACACCGCGGCGCCCGCCTGTCGGGTGACGGCGCGCTGCTCGCGCCAGCGATCGTAGTTCGCTCGATCGGCCGCCACCGTTTCAGCCGGTGCGGATTTCGAGATCAAGTCATCACGCCTCAAACCGCGCGCATCGTCGGGCGCCGCCTGTAACAGCAGCGGATCCCACCACACGACCGAGTAGGTGTGCCCGGTCGCCGGGTCCGTCATGCGGTAGCTGCCCGGCCGGATCGTGTCGTCAACCGGCTGCCCGTCGGCTCGCGCATCCGGCATGATCGTGTGCTTCCCTTTGAATAAGGGCACGCCTCTCGCTGGCTCCGGCGATTGCCACATCTGACGCGGCGGATACAGGGCCCGGTTCAACGGGCGCACCCAGCCCTTTTCGTACGGACCGTCGCCGACGCCGGGAACGACCAGCAGATCGCGGGCGCGCGTTGCAGCCACATAGGCAAGACGCACACCCTCGGCCTGGTCGCGCCTGGCTTCTTCGTCGTTATGTTCCTGAAGGTCGAGCGGCGACCAGCCACCGATTCGTACCGCGCACAGGCGCTTGGCCGGATCGAGATATCGCGACGCATCCTCGAGACTGAGCTTGCATGCGATATCGGCAAGGATGACGACCGGAAACTCGAGGCCCTTTGCTTTGTGGACGGTCATCAGGCGTACGCCGTCGCTGCCTTCTTCGAGGATCGGCGCTTCCGGAGAGTCGGCGCGGCTCGACGCGTCGTGCAACATGTCGACGAAACCGCGAAACGACAGGCCGCCCTCCGCTTCGTAGCGGCGCGCCAGATCCGAAATGTGCAGCACGTTGGCAAGAACCTGCTCGCCGCCGCGCCACAGAATGAAGCACGCGTGCGCGCGCGTCATCGCGATCAAGCGGCCGATGGTGTCGGCAACCGGCCGGTGATTGCGCGCTGCGTGCAGCTCGCGAAGCGCCAGGAGCGCCTTTGCAGCCGGCTGCAAACGATCCGGCAGCCCATCCGGGACGCGGTATGGATGAAAGCCCCTGGCAATTGAGTGATACTCGAGCAGCTCTTCCTCGCCGATCGCAAACAGCGGCCCGTGCAGTGTTGCGTACACGGACAGCTCGTCTTCCGGCCATTCGATCGCGGTCAACGCCGTGCGAACGGCGTCTACCTCTTCGCGCTCGTGAAACGTCTTGCCGCCGACCAGCAGGTGCGGGATGCCGCGCGCTTCCAGCGAATCGACGTAGTCGCGCGTAATGTCCTTCCCGAAATGCAGGAACCGGCGGAACAGCAGGCACACGTCACTCGCGACAATCTTTCGGCGAGTCGCGCCCTCAGCAACCGTCCACGTGCACTCCGGCGACAGCAACCAGGCCACGAACGCGCCAATCGCGGTCGGTTGCGCTTCGTTCAATGCAGTCTGGGTGACTTGTGGCGGGCCGTAGACGCTCTTGCCGTACGGATACGCAATCGGCAGCGCGACGATCGCCGGCTGCTCGGGCACATCGCCGCGGTGTGGCAACAGCGGCACGTACTCGGCCTGCAGCGACTCGAGATCGCCGTTCATCTCATCCTGAAACGCGGCGTTCACGAAATGCTGTATCTCGGGGACGCTCCGAAATGATGTCTGCAGCGTCACCGCCGAGGCGCCGTCAGCGCCTAGCCGATCGGCAATGCGCCGATACGCGCCGACGTCGGCCCGGCGGAACCGGTAGATCGATTGTTTCGGGTCGCCGACGATGAAGAGGGCACCGGGGCGCAGCGTGCCGTCGCCCTTTCCGGCGAGGCACAACAGCAATTCGGCCTGTAGCGGATCGGTGTCCTGAAACTCGTCGACCAGGATGACGCGGAAGCGCTCGCGAAATTCGCGGCACACATCCGCGTTATCGCAAACGAGATTACGCGCCTTGATCAACAGATCGAGAAAATCCAGCGCGCCCGCCTCGTGCTTGCGTTCCTCGTAACGCGCCAGGCACGCGCGCATCTCCTCGTGCAGCAGCGCGGCCAGATCGGCGTCTGCGAGATCGCGAAAATCGCGCAGTGCCTGCAGCAACGCGCCGTGCGCGGCGATCGCATCCTCGCGCGTAACGCCAATCGCGAACGCCCCGCCGGTGCCCTTCCTCGGATGCGCGAAGTCGCGATTCTCGGCGAGCCCAATCAGCGCCGCTTCCCAGCCATCCCACACGCCGTCGGGCACCATGTCGCCGACCATGCGCTTTTGACGCTCGAGATCGAGGCTGGCAACGCGTGCTGCGGCCGTCGACGCCGCGAACTTGTCGTCACGTTTGATCGGCTTCGAGACGAGGTCGGCAAAGGCCTTGAGCTGCGCCGCGAGCGCGCGAATCATCGACTGGCGGTCGTACGCCGGCCGCCTCCAGGGAGCGTCGTGATCGCGCCACTCGCGAAGCCCGCGCGCCGCGGTTCGCAGCCGCTCGATCGGTCCGTCGTCGTTGTCGTCGTCGAAGCGCCACTTCACCGGCCTGCGCAGCGAACGCCGCACGCCTTCCTGAGGTTTCGCCAGCTGATCCTGCAGCCACGCCGTAAACACCTCGTCGAACAGACGGTCTGCCTGCGTATCCGTCAGCACGGTAAACGCCGGATCGACATGAGCCTCGACCGGCCGCTCGCGCAGGAGATCGGCGCAGAACGTGTGGATCGTGCTGATATGCGCTTCCTCGAAATCGTGGACGGCGGCGTCGAGCAGGCGCCCGGCTTCCGGATCGTCCGCGCGCCGCGATCGCGCGCGTTCCAGTTCTTCGCGAAGCCGCAGTTTTAATTCACCAGCCGCTTTCTCGCTGAAGGTCACGGCCACGATCTGTCCGATCGTCGCGCGGCGGTGTTCGATCAGCGCAACGATCCGGCCCACCAGTTCGGTGGTCTTGCCGGTGCCGGCGGCTGCTTCGACGATTAGGGTGCGATCCAGCGCCTCCGCGATCAGTTCGCGGTTCTCCTGCCGGGGACGCCGCAACGGGGCCGGCGTCACGGCATCTCCCTCATGGTGTCGAGATCGCTGAACAGCTTCGCGTCCTTGCGGCGGGTGCGGCGTTCTTCCTGGCCGCCGCAGACCACCTGATAGTCGCACCACTCGCAGGTTCTGGCGGCCGGCCGCGCCGCCAGCGCACCGTGCGCGATCGCGCGATCGATGATTTCAAGCACTTCGACACCGCGCTTCGGCGCTTCGCCCATCAACGGAATTTCATAAGGATAGAAGCCACCCGCGCTGGTGCAGTAAAACAGGCGGCCGGAGAACACCGTTTCCGAAGGGAACAGCGCTTTCAAGGCGAGCCCGTAGACGACCGGCTGAAGCACGCGGCCGCCGTCGACCACCGTGCGACCCTGCTGCGTGCGGTTCTTGCCGGTCTTGTGATCGGTGACCCGCAGAAAACCGGTCTTGCGATGACGCTCGATCATGTCGATCGAGCCACGCAGCCGGAAGCGGCCGTCAACCAGCGCCGGCTCCGGCGTGCTGTGTTCGTCTCGACCTTCCAACTCGCTGAGGCCGAACGCAAACTCGAAACGCTCCGGCGTCCACTCGACCCCTTCTTCGGCGAGCTTCTCGAGCCACATGCGCAAGTCCTGTGTCATCGCGGCGATTTCGTCCTGCCAGACGCGTTCGATCGCCGGGTTGAGGCGGTCGTACTCGCGATCGTGGACGTCGCGAATCGCGTCCGTGAGACGCTGTTGCGCATCCGCGAGGCGCTCTGCGGAGAGCGGCAACAGCCCGTCGTTTTGTAAGCGTCGCAGCGCTCCCGCCTGCATCTGATGGAACAAATCACCGCGCGTCAGCGGATCCATCTTTTGCAAAGGCGCCGGCGCTTCGAGCGGCGCCAGCCGATAGACAGCGGCCATCAGAAATTGGTATGGACACGCCGAGTATCGCTGCAGCGCGGTCAAGGAGTACGGACGCGCGCCCAGGCGCTGAGCGGCGAGGGCGGCGCGCGTCGTCTCGGTCGTGCGGATGATGCCGTCAGCGGGGTCCCATTGCTTGCGGTGCCAGCGCAGCCAGCGCGAAGACAGCGACCGCTGCAACTCGGGACTCAGCTCGTACAAATAACGCGCGCGGCCCTTGACACTGTCGCTGGTGTTGCGAAGCAGGGCCGCCATCGTCGCCAAATCGTGCTCGAAATCGTCGATCGCGGTGTCGGCGTCGCGTGGTGCCGGCCACGCCAGCGTGGCGCCGCCAGTCTCCGACGCACGGGCGGCCAGCAGCGACGCGGGCGGGATGCGGCCCTCGATCGCGCGGGCAATGTCGAGCACGTAAAACGACGGGACGCGCTGGCGCGATTCGTTCAGCTCGACCCGCGGAAACGAGACGTAGAGCCGCTCGGACGCGGCGCCTACCGCAAGCGTCAATTGCAGTCGTTCGTCAGCGGCGCGACGCGGTTGTGTCGCCAGCGTCGGATCGATTGGCTCACGGCGCCGATCCGGCAGGAGCGCGTCCTCGCGAATCCGTTGTGGGAACATCCGCTCCGCGAGTCCCGGCACGAACACAACTCGAAACGAGCGGCCGCGCGCCGCGCCGGGTGTGCCGATGAACACCCGTCCCTGCCGCCGGCGCGGCGGCTCATGCGTCAGGGTCGACAGTCGCGGTGTCAACACATCGCGAACTTCGCGCAGCGTGACGGGGCCGATTGCCGCAAGCGGCGTCAGCTCTCTCAACACTCGCAGAACGCGCTCGGGCTTCGCGATCACCCGCGGCGCGAGTTGTTCGAGCGCCTTCAACCAGTCACCCCACAACTGGTGGCGAGGCCACTCGGCCATCTCGGAAAGGATCGGCTCGGCAAACCCGCGCAAGGCGCGAAGCTGTTCGCGATCGCGACGCAGCGCGCGCACCCTCGAGGCGTCCGGATCCTCCGACGCCGCCTCGCGCAACCGGCGATCGTACTCGTGCTCGAGACCTTTGAGGCGGCGCTGCCATCGATCCAGGCGGCCGATCACGGCCGCCTCGACGATCAGATCTTCCCATCGCCACGGCGCCCGAAGCGTGCCGGCGAGGTCACGATCGGATTCACCACGACGGGCCTGCTCGGCCGCTTCTTCTTCCGGCTGGACGTCGGCGGCGCGCTCGGCCAACGGCAACACTGCTTCGATCACCTCGTCTGCCGGCGGCGACCATAAATCGGCGTTGCCGGCTTCGCTCAGCGGCACCTGGCCAAGCGAGATGTACTCCGCGAATCGACGGGCAGAGAGGTCGTCGTCTGCGCACGCCAGCAACGCGAGCAACGCCCGGCCGGCGGCGTCGGGACGACGCGTGCCGCGATGAAACCATGCGGGCACACCGGCGCGCTCCAATGCATGTTCCAGCACACCGAGATACGTCTGCGGCGCGCGCAGCAGCACCGCCATCTGATCGAAGGGCACGCCACGCGATGCTTCACGCATCACGCGCCGGACGATCTCGATCGCTTCCCGGCCTTCTCCGGGAGCGGAAAACAGTTCGACGGACGAGTCGATCGCGCCGGCGGGTGGAGGATGCTCGGTGAAAAGGAATTTTTGCAGCCGGCGCAAGGCCGACCCGTCGCCGGCCGGCCCTGGCGAGGCCGCTGCGGTGTCCGGCGCGAGGTTCAACTCGGCGATCGTGCGCCGGTCGCCTTCGGCTGCGGTGACGATCGCGCTGCGGGCACCGGCGATCAGCGCCTGGATGAACGCGGCTTCAGCCTTCGAAGTAACAGGCACGTCGAGAAGGACCAGGTGTCGATCTGCGAAAGCGTCCGGCCGCTGGGTCAGCTCCTCTGTCGCGGTCGCGAGCATCGTCGCGTAGTCCACGGCGCCGGATTTGTGCCGCTCGTCGATCGCATGTGCGAGCAAAGCCGAAAGGTCGTCGTTCGCGTCGTGTCCAGACAATCGTGACGGGGCAACTCCTGCCATCCGCAACTCGCTGAGCGTGCGGCTGAGTGCTCGCGGAAATCCAGGAAGGCCGGCGACCGGGGCGAAGTACTTGAGGCCGTTCTTCGTCAGCAGGTGGTCGGCGACGCGGGCCGAAACCGCCTCGTCGCTCAACGGTGCGCTCGGCGTCAACCCGTTGCGAGAGAGCGCGGGAATGGCAATCCCGACGACCACCTCTGCGAGGCTGGCGCGCGTGATCCCGAACGTCGCGCCACGGACTGCTGCCAGGCTCAACGCAAATTCGTCGGCGGCCGAGCGCGTCGACGCCACGATCAAAGCCGGGGGCTCGAGCGCGAGCGTCAGGGTTCGAGCGGCGGCAAGGCGCGCATCGGCTGACGGCTCGATGATCGAGGTGATGGGCGGCACTGGAGAATTGACAGATTACCTCTCCGCCCTGCCACGCGAGGTCATTGACACCGTTTAAACATTTGTTTTATACGTTTGTTTCTTCGGTGCCGATATGAGCCTCGAGTCCAACACCTCAACAGTGGTCGCTGCCAGGCGACCTAAGACCAATCCGGCGTCCTCCGACACCCGCCAGCGACTCATCGATGCCGCAGCCGTGCTGTTCGCCGAACGCGGGTTCGACAATGTCACGGTGCGCGAGATCTGCAAGGCTTCTGACGCGAACGTCGCGGCCGTCAACTACCATTTCGGCGACAAGGCCGGACTGTATCGTGCCGTCGTCACATTCGCGATCCAGTCAATGCAGGAAACGAACGAATTGACGCAGCGAGCCGGCGAAGGTCTGTCACCCGAGGAGCAGATTCGCAGCTTCGTACGCGTGTTTGTGGCGCGGTTGACGGGCAGCGGACCCACGGTCTGGATCCACAAGTTGATGGCCCGCGAAATGGAAAGTCCGACGGAAGCACTCGAGCTGGTGATGATTCATGTCTACAAGCCGCGTCTGGAATATCTGAGCGGCGTCGTCGGCGCGTTGATGGAGCTGCCGCCATCCGACCACCGGGTGACTCGGTGCGTCGCGAGCCTCCAGACGCAGTGCCTGATGGCGGTGCGGACGCTGCCGGCAGCGATCGAAAAATCGTTCGGACCGGCGATGCGCGATCTCGCAGCCGCGGTCGATCACATCGTCGAGTTTTCGCTCGGCGGCATGCGAGCCATCGCGCGCAAGTGAATGCGCATTGTAGTCGCGAACGCGGCCTATGACGGTTCGCTCAAGACGGCGGCGGCGCTACTCGACGCCTACCACACGTTGACCGAATGGAGCAGCGCGCTTACTGCCGCGGGTGCGTCGGTGGCGGTCGTTCAGCGGTTCCACACTACGGCGAGGATCGAGCGAGATGGTGTGTCGTATCAGTTCACGGCCGACCGGGAGCCACCGTGGCTTTCGACGACGGCGGCGCCGCCGGCATTCGTCGGCGCGATCGCCAGTCATCCTGCTGACGTCGTCCACATCAATGGGCTGATCTTTCCGCAACTCGTCGCGGCGGTCCGCAGAGCGATTGGCGCGCGCACGCCGATCGTCGTGCAGCATCACGGCGGTGAGTTTCCGGTTCGCGGATCGGGTCTGGTGGGCATGTGGCAGCGCCGCGGCTGGAAGGGCGGCCTGATGGCGGCCAGCGCCGTGTCGTTCACAGCCGCGGAGCAGGCGCAACCGTGGCGCGAAGCCGGCGTCCTTGGTGACCAGCGGGTTCTCGAAATCGTCGAGGCCAGCACTACATTGCGAACAGTGAATCGTACGCGCGCGCGCAGTGCGCTATCGGTCGACGCCGAACCAGTCATCCTGTGGGTCGGTCGCCTGACTACCAATAAAGATCCGTTGACGGTGCTCGCGGGGCTCGAACACGCGTTGCCGCAATTACCCGACGCGCGCGTCGTGATGGTGTTCGGCGACGATACGCTGCTGCCGGTCGTCGAACAGCGGATTGCAGCCTCCGAGTTGCTGCAACGCGCCGTCGTGGTCGTCGGGCGAGTGCCGCGGGACGAGATGCCGAATTACTACGGAGCCGCGGACGTCTTCGTCAGCGGCAGTCACTCCGAAGGCAGCGGTTATGCGCTGATCGAGGCAATGGCGTCCGGCGTTGTCCCGGTGGTGACAGCGATTCCGCCGTTTCGCGCCATCGCGGGCGACTGCGGACAGCGGTGGCCGGCGGGCGACGCGGACGCCTTTGCGCGCGCACTGGTCGACGTCTGCCACGGCAATCTTGCTACGCAACGCGCGGCGACCAAGGCTCGATTCGATCGCGACCTCAGCTGGCCCGCACTCGCTGCGCGCACCATCGCCGAATACCAATCGTTGGTTGGCGGTTAGTGGATCGTGGTTGCGTGAGTCGCATTCTCATCCAACAGACAGCCAGCGGCCGACCACAAACCCCCAACCACCATCGCCGGACCACTATCATTTACGGCCAACAACCATGAAACTCGCAATGGTCGTGCCCGGCGGGCTGCACCCGAGCGGCGAGGTTCAAGTCGTGCCATCGTGGCTGGCCTTGTTCGAAGCGCTGTCGCGATCGCATGACGTTCACGCCTTCGCGCTCCGGCATCTGCATACGCCGCAGACCTACCAATTGCGCGGTTTCACCGTTCACGATCTTGGTCGACCGTCCGGGCTGCCGGGGATGACTCGGCGGGCGCAGGATAGAGCGCTGGCCGCCGCATTCGAGGCGACGGGGCCATTCGATCTCATACACGGATTTCACGCGGATCCCGCTGGACAGCTTGCCGCTCGCGCGGCTCATCGGCTCGGTGTGCCAAGCGTCGTCACCTGCGACAGCGGCGAATTCGTCTCGCTGCCCGCCATTGACTACGGTTCACAGCGAACATCGACGGGACGGCAGGCGGTGAATGAAGCGTGCGCACTCGCGACGCGCGTTCACGTTTGTACGCAGTTCATGTCCAATCTGGCGCGGGCGCGTAACATCCAGGCCACCGTCATACCGTTGACATCCGTGACGCCGGCGGCAGTCAAAGCGCGATCGCCCCGATTGCAGGACGGCTACCGACTTGTGCAGGTCGCCACTCTCAGCCGCGTCAAGAATCAGCGCCTGCTGCTCGACGCATTCCGGATCGTCCGGGAATCGGTCGACGCCAGGCTCGATCTGATTGGTGACGACATGCTTGGCGGCGCCCTGCAGAGGCACGCCGCGAGAGTCGGCATTGCCGAGCACGTCACCTTCCACGGCTTCTTGCCGCAGTCACGCGTGCACGACATCCTGTCGGCGTCTGATCTCTACGTCCAATCGTCACTCCACGAGGCTGCCGGTGTGGCGGTGCTCGAGGCTGCGGCGCACGGTGTGCCGGCAGTCGGGACGATGGCCGGTTATGTCGCCGACTGGGCGCCGGTGCAGGCGCTAGCGATTCGGGACGCGACTCCGGGGTCGCTGGCGGCCGCGATCGTTCTTTTATGCGTCGACACCGGGCGGCGGCAGTCGATTGCCGGGCTCGCGCGGAGCTTTTCGCTCGCGCACGATGTCGAGTGGTCGGCGGCGCAGTTTGATCGTTTGTATCGGAGTCTGGTCTAGACCGATTTCGTGAGCGGCAAGTGCAGACTGCATACGCAGCGCTCGCATGTCGCATTCGACATGACGTCGAGGGCGCGCCGGAACGCGATCGCCGACGGCGAATTCACGGCGTTCATCAGCCCCTCAGCGGCGGAGCCGTAGGCAGGTTGGAAGAAACACGGCCTCACAGCGCCGTCAGGCTCGAGGACGGCCGACACCCACGGGGCGTTGCACTGCACGTCGGGGAAGTCACCGGCGCCTGCCAGCCCTTCGTAATACTTGCGAACGCGATCGAGCGCCGGCCGCCCTCCCACGACGAAGCCGTTATCGAAGAGATCCGGGAGTGTGGTGACCGCGTGATCGATCGCGGACGATAGGGCCGCGTAATCGCGGACCGCGATCTGTGCGACACGATCGGCCGGCCATGGCGTCGGGCGATTGAAGGCCGGCGACGTGACGTCGGCGGCCAGGAAGGAGATCTCGTCGAAGCCGACGCGATGGGCCGCTGCGATGGTGTCGGCCAGTGACTGGTAATTGCCGCATTGGACGACAGAGCGGGCGATCAGGCGCGGGGTTGGCTGCGTTGCGCGCAGCGCCGTCACGCCGGCGGTGATTCGATCGAATCCGCCTTTGACGGCGCGCAGCGCATCATGCACGTCGCGGTCCCCGTCGAGCGAAATCACCACCGTGTCGACGGCCGCCGCGATATCGGCCGCGTGCTGCGCGATCAACAGCCCTGTCGTCACCAGAGTGATGCGAATCCGCAACTCGCGGAGCCGCGCACAGAGCGCCCATAAATTGCGATGCAACAGCGGCTCGCCACCGGTGAGCATGACGCGCTGGACGCGCAACGCGCGGATCGACTCGACGTGCCGATCGAGGTCCGCCGCGGAAATTTCGCGCTTGTCGGCATTGGCTTTCCAGATATCGCACATCACGCAGCGGCAGTTGCAGGCGCTGTGGACGCTGAGCGCAAGAATCGGCAGGCTCTCGAGCCGTCCGCTGATACGCCCGCGAGCACGTCGGACGATTTCACCTGGACTGGCGCCCATGGCCCTCACAAACTCTCAACCTGCGGCTGGCGCAGCGCAATGCCCTTACGAGCGAGCGCCAGCTCGAGCGGCCGCGCATAGGTTCTGGTCGCCCATCGCCATCGCGCCATCTCGCGTAATACGCTCTTTTGCCAGCCGGGCGTGTGGTGATCCTGAACGGTTGGAAACCGGCACTCGAGCACACGCGCAAAGTCCCGCACGCGCTGCCGAAGACGCGGCGTCAGCCACGGTGCATCTTGATGACATACCCATCGCACCCACCGCGGCTCGCTCCATTCCTCGGGCGTTGTCGGCAGCGCCGGACCGGCAGGGCCATACCGCTCCAGGCGCGGGAGACTCGCGGCGCCGTCGCGCGCGGCCGACCGCGGGTCGCGTTGCGGAGTGGGACTATAGAAATAGAGAACCACCTCGCAGGCGGGGTGCGCGCGCTTGAGCCGACGGATGAACTCGAAGGTCGCCTCGGTATCGGCTTCAGGATCGTCGGGGCCGCCCAGCACGAACGAGAACTCCGGTGTGATGCCGTTCTCGCGCAGCCTGGCCGCCACTTCCAGCGTCGTTTCCACACGGCCGCCCTTCTGCATTCTCCGTAGTGCCTCGTTGCTGCCGGTTTCGGCGCCGATGTAGGCCATCCGCATCCGGCTCTCCCGCGCGAGTGACCACATGCGAGGTGTGAACGCGGCCAGCGCATCCGCGCGCGCGTAGCACCACCACGGCAAGCGCACCTGCGCAAGTGCCTCCAGGGTCTCCTCGCTCGTCTGCTGTCGATCGAAGAAGTTGTGATCGTAAAACTGCACGCTGTCAGCACCGCAATGGTGCTGCAGGTGCGCCAGGTCGCGGATCACGCGGTCGGCATGTTGCAGACGCGTCTGGCCGTTGAACATCGAGACGACGCCGCAGAAGCGGCAACGGTACCGGCAGCCAATTGCCGCCTGGTGCACGGCGGTTCTGCGGCCAAGAAAGGTTGGCCGCAAATACGGCTCGAGGTCGGGAAGCGCGTCGTACGGCAGCGGCGGCAGAGCGGTTGGCGACGCAAGCGCGCGTTCGGCGTTGTGAACGATGCGGTTCCCGTCGCGCCACGTGACGCCGTTGATGTGTGCAGCCGACGGCCAATGCTCGAGCAACTCGAGCAGAGTGTCTTCGCCGGGTCCGCGAACTACCGCATCGACGTAGGGCGCGTTGATCGCGGCGTCTGGATAGAGCGTTGGGAAATAGCCGCCCCACACCACCGGAACGTCGGGGCGGACCGCGCGGATGGTGCGGCTGACTTCTATCGCCGGCGGCACCTGCGGCCCGGGCATCACGGAGACCGCCGCCATGGCCAGCGCCGAATCGCCCAGTGTCGCACCGATCGAAGCATTCACGTCGGCGACATTGCCGTCGACAACCTGGTATCGATACCGCCCTTGAAGCTTCGCCGCCAGCGTCAGCAGTGATAACGGCAATCGCACGCGTCGTGGCGTGCACATACGGGGGTTGATCAGCAACACGAGCGGTGGTGAAGACATCACCGCTCCCGGCGCAGAATGCGGTAAACGGTGATGGTTTCGTTGCGCAGCGCTCGCGACCGATCGACGGCCACACGCCAGCTGGCCAGCCTCGCGAGGAGGCCACGCTCATCGGCATGATTCGAAAACACCACGAGTGCACAACCGCCCGGGGCCACTACGGACTCGAGGCCGCCGCAGAACCGCGCAAGAAAATCGCGGCTTCGCCACGCGGCGTCGAGAGCGCTGCCTGGCGTGCCCTGAAAAAACGGAGGGTTACAGACCACCACATCGAACATTTCGCCGCCTAGCGGCTCGAACAGATCACCTTCGCGGAGATCGACGCGATCGTCGACGCGATTGAGCGTGGCGTTGATGCGCGCGCAACGGATAGCCTCCGGATTGATATCGACGGCCGTCACGCGGGCGCCGCAGGCCGCGGCTTGAATGGCCAGCGCGCCGCTGCCGGTGCCAACGTCGAGCACGCGACGATCACCGCCGACGTGCGCGACGACCGATTCGAGCAGCAGGGGTGTCGTTCTGAAGACGGCCGGATTGAAGACGTCCGGCAGGATCACGAGGTCAAAGTCGTTCAGCTGCTCCAGCACCAGGCGGCCGACGCGGCGGCCGAGAATGGCGCGCTGTAACAGGCTCATGACGGCCTCACCGATTCGTGGCTGCCGGCGGTGAGGGTCATTCCGATGCGCCCGACGATCGCCGAGAATGCGGCGCGAACAGCGCTTCCATATCGCCGCCGCCGCCAATGTTCATGGCGCGCGACCTCGGCGGTCATCCATCGGCGCGCAAAATCGTAATACGTCTTCACAGGTCGGCCGCGCACGACAAGATCACGATCGCTGCCTTCGCGCCACTCCTGCGGGGCGAGCCTGGCCGCCACCTGGTCGTAGTACGGCGTCCCCTTGATGGGATACGACACCGTTGTCAGAAACACATCCGGAGCCGTGCGCTTGAGATGATCGACGGTCGCCCGCAGATCTTCGAGCTGTTCGCCGTCATAGCCAAGCATGATGAACATGCCGACTTCGATGCCGTGGCGGCGCAGCCGCATCGCGCTTTCGTGCACTTGCTCCACTGACACCCGCCGCTGCATGGCGTCGAGAACGCGCTGCGAGCCGCTCTCGGAACCGATCCAGACGCGAAAACATCCGAGGCTCGCCAGCGCCGCCGCAACGTCGTCGTCGATTCGCTCCGCGCGCGAAATGCATTCGAACGGCCGTCTGATGCGACGCCTCTCGAGTTCCCGCGCATAGTCGATCGTCCACGTCCGGTGGATGCCAAACACGTCGTCCGCGTACCAGAGCCGCTCCGGTTGATATCGATCGACGATGCTCTCGACTTCGTCGGCGACATTGCCGACCGATCGCCGCCGGTGCGTCGCGCCGAACACCGAACGGCTGCACCAGGTGCAGGTGTACGGACAGCCGCGCGCGGTGATCAGGGACACCGTTCCAACGCCGTGACGGCCGCGCCATGCATTCAAATACGCCGTCATGTCGATGGCGTCTCGATCCGGATGCGGCTGGGCGTCCAGATCCGCAATCAACGCCCGCGGCCGCGTTCGCACGACCGAGCCGTCCTCCGCCGTGAACGCAATGCCGTCGACCGAAGACAGATCCGGTGTTTCTGCTCGAAGCATCGGGATCAGCGCTTCGAGCGTTCGCTCGCCTTCGCCGATCACGACGACGTCCGCCCCCGCGGAAAGATACGCTTCGGCGTGATGCGGGGGATCGGGCCCGCCGATCACGACGCGCGCGCCGCTCTGCTTTGCCAGCGCGATCATCTTCAGCGCGGCACGCTTCGTCATCAGGTTGACGGCAATCCCAACGACGGGCGGCCGCTCATGGTCCAGCGTGGCCGCGAAGTCTGCGATCGTGCGGAAGGTTCCGTCGAAGATGCCGACGCGGATGTGCTTCGACTTCAGATGCGACGACAGATACAGGAGTCCGAGCGGCGGATGTGGCCGCATGATGCGCTGTTCGGCCGCATCGAGCGACAGGAAGTAGCCGTGCGCGAGCAGCACGTCCATCACGACACCTGCTGCGGCGGACGTACGAAGTCGGCGATCAGCTTCTCGACCGGCAGCTCGTATCGGTCATGCCGGCAACGCCACCGCGACGTCACGCGCAGCGGCCACCGCCACGCCCCCGGCTTCCACGCATGGCGCGAATAGAACTTGAATCGCTCGACTGTGCGCCATTGCTCGGCGGTCAACCAGGGACCGCGGCCGCCGACGTAGTCGAAGTCCGCCCATTGTTCCAGGCCGCGCGGAAACTGATAGCCATTAGCGGCGGATACCTCCGCCATCGGGTTCCCCGGGTAGGGCCGGTAATAAAAGATCGGGGTCTCGAAGTCCGCGTTCCAACGACGCAGATCCTTTGCCAGCGCCATCGTCGCCTTCATGCTGTGCTCTGACTCGCCGGGAAAGCCGACGATGAAGTTGAAGATTGCGCCGACTCCGTGGCGTGCGCACAACTCTGCGGTCTTGGTCACCTGCTCGAGCTTCATGTCCTTGTGAAGGCGATCGAGCGTCGCCTGGGAGCCTGATTCGACGCCGACCATCACACGGCGGAGGCCCGATCGTACAACTTTCGCGAACAGCTCCTCGCCGAGCCGGCACGCTTGATCCGCCCGCAACGTCGCCGTCCAGGTGATCGGGATGCGCTTCTGTATCAGCCGCTCGGCGAGCGCGTCGACCCTGGCGGCATGCGTAAAGAAGGTCTCGTCCTGGAAGGCGACGTCCTGCATGCGGTAGGTGTGATGCAGAGCACTGATTTCGTCTACAACGCGCTCGGGGCGCAATCCCGTCCAGCCGCGTTCGTAGACGGCGGGATCCGCGCAGAACGCGCACCGGAAGCGGCATCCCTGCGACGAGATGAAGTCGACCTGGCGCGTGCCTTTCAGGGCAAAGTAACGGTCGACCGCGATCAGCGAGTAGTCATGCGCGGGGAATTCGTTGAGATCGCGCAACGGCATCGAGACCACCGATGCCGGCGATTCGCCGTTGATCAATTGCTCGACGATGCCGCGGAACGCGGCTTCACCCTGGCCCTTGACGACAACATCCACCGACGGCTCTTCGAGACACTCGCCGGCGAACAGCGACGGGTGCCAGCCTCCCCAGATCACCGGGCACGACGGCTGTGCCGCCTTCACCGCGCGTGAGACAGCGAGCGCATCGTGGATCGGCGCGCCGGTCAGGACGGTGATGCCGACGCACAATGCGCCGCGCGAGGCCTCGACCACCGCTCGGACTGGATCGGCTTCGAGCCGGCCGTCGATGATGACGACGTCAATCTCGCGGCGATTCAATGCCGACGCGAGCGCCACCAAAGCCAGCGGCATCGTGAAAAACACCGCTCGCGGGTTGTAGAGCACGACGCGCGGGCGGGCCGTCGGCAACGAGGGCCGTGCGCGAGGCGTCAGCATGATGATTCGATCCGGAGTTGCGACACGTGCCGTCGCATCAGGGCCAGCGCTGCCCGGTTGTAGAACCATGATGCCGCGCGACGGGCGTGCACCGGCCGGAGCTGCCACGGCGCCCGCAACATCGCGCTCAGCGCATCCGCGGACTTGCGGGCACGAAACTCGTGGTGCACGAGTCCATGCACACGACGGTAGACCGCCGGCGCGTAGGTTGCCTTGTACATCGTCGACAGATCGCTGGAATCGATCCAGTTCTGCTTGACGCCGAGTTCCTGGCGGACCCGCTCGTAGAATCCGGTGCCCGGCAGCGGGTACGACACCGACACACCGATGTCGGCCGGCTTCAGCTCACGCGCCAGTTGCAGCGTGGCTTCGATGTCCTCCCAGGTTTCCCCCGGGTAGCCAAATTGCAGGAACACGCCGACGTTGATGCCGTGTGCCTGCAATGCTCGATTCGCGGCGCGGATGTCGTCGACGCGCAGCCCCTTCTCCATCGCATCGAGCACCTTTTGCGAGCCGGATTCGGCGCCCATCCACAGCATGCGGCAACCGGCGGACGCCAGTGCGCGCGCCACCGCCGGCGTGACCTGGTCGGCGCGCATCAAACATCGAAACGGTATCTGCGCGCCTTGTTCGTTGACCAGCGCCGCGAATTCCTCGACCCACCCTGGTTTCAAACCAAAGACGTCGTCGACGATCCACAAGTGATCCGGCGCGAAGTGATGCTTCAGCCACGCGATCTCCTCGACGACGGCCTTGGCTGCACGCGTGGCATAGCGCTGGCCGTAAATCGGCTTCGCACACCAGTTGCAGTGATAAGGACAGCCGCGCGTCGTCGCAATGTTCATCGAGTAATAGCCGTGACGCGCGTGCCAGATCTCGCGATAGCGGTTGGTGTCGACGAGGTCCCACGCCGGGAATGGCAGTTCGTCGAGGGACTTGATGAAAGGCCGCGGCGCGGTCCTGTGCAGCGCACACGTATCGTCGAGATAAGCGATGCCTGGCACCGCGTCGATGGTGCTGCCGGCGAGTAAACGTTCGGCGAGCTCGGCGAGCGTGAGCTCGCCTTCGCCGAGAATCACGGCCGCGGCGCCGCGTCGCAGGTAGAGCTCGGGATGGTCGGTGGCATCCGAGCCCGACACCACGACCGGGACGCGAACCGCGCGAGCGCGATCGATCATCTCGAACGCAGCCTCCCGCATCCGCAGCAGACACATCTTGCTCAGGTAATTGAAGCTGTCCTCGTAAATGGCGGCGAGGCGCGGCTGATGGTGTTGCAGCGCGGTGGTCCAGTCGGCGACGGACCGTGCGAGCATCGCATCGAACAGCGCGACACGGTGTCCGCGCTGCCGGAGGAACGTGGCGGCGTACAAGGTGCCGAGCGGCGCATACGGCTGTTGCGCCTGATGCAGTTTCGGATCGAAACGCAGGTAATACGCCTGGCCGAGCAGCACGTCAGGCATTGGCGTTCCGTCGTTTCACCCAGCGCGTCAGCGTGTGGTCGCCGAGCCTGTTGACCACCGGCCAGCCTGCGGCAATGCGATCGATGGCGGCCGCGGCCCGGCGCAGACCCGCCGGCACTTGTTGCCATCGTGATTCGAGATAGGGCGGCGGCACCATCACGCCAATCCCGATCGTGGCGTCATGGACGAACCCGGTTCCCAGCGCGGCGGCGATATCCCTGGTGCGATAGTAGTAGGTGTCGACCTCGAGGCCGGCGACCGGCAGCGCCGCGGTCGCAACCCGGCGCCGGGACGCGCGGCGGCGATCGCCGCGCAGTGTGAAATACAGCATTTCCCAGAGGCAGAAGCGGCCGATCAGCCCGATCGCCATCGCGCCGCCGCTACGCAGATGACGGCCGCCGATTTGCGCAAGCGGCTCGAGCGACGGCGCGCAGTTCAGCGGGCCGAAGTTCGACACGACGGCGTCAAAGCCTTCGTCGTGATCGAGCGCGTCGAGGAACCTCGGCAGATCGTGAAGGTCGCACGCAAAGATCGTGACGCGATCGGCATATCCGGCGTTGGCGACGCGACGCGCCGTGAGCGTCAGCATCGCCTCGGATGGATCGCAGGCGACCACGCGCGCGCCAAGCCTGGCGAGATACTCGGTATCGCGCCCGGTGCCGCAGCCGATCTCGAGTACGCGAGAGCCAGGACGGATCCACCGGCCAAACGCGGCGTGCGTCTGTTGACGCTGCAGCTGGAACGCATCGCCGGAGGCGAGCTGGTCGTAGGTGGGCGCCAGGCGATCGAATGCCAGGTGGGCCGTCCTCACGACATTTCGCTCCGCGACATCGATTTGACCGCGACGGAATGATCCCGCGCGTCGGCGCTGACCGCCGCGGCATCGGCGACCGTGACTCCTGCCGCGCGGTGGTAGACGGCCAGCATCTGCCTGGCGGTCTGCGCCCACGAGAACGATCGCGCACGCTGCAACCCGCGTTCGGCGCGCTCGCGGCGCAGCTCCGCGCTCCCGGCAAGGCGGATGATCGCGTCGGCGATCGCGTCGACGCTGGTCGGGTCGACGGTCTCCGCGGCATCGCCGGCGATCTCACCGAGCGAGGACGTGTTCGACGTCAGCACGGGCAGGCCGGAGGCCATCGCTTCGACGACCGGCAAACCAAAACCCTCGTAGAGCGAGGGGAACACGAAGAAGTCGCCAAGGTTGTAGATCGCCGGCAGGTCCTCGAACGGCACGTAGCCGGTAAACCGCACCGAATCGCGAAGTCCAAGGCGCTCGATGCATCCGGACAGATCGCGAGACGACCAACCGTACGGTCCGACGCAAATCAGTTGTTGCGGTACGCCGGACCGCCGCGCTTGAGCGAAGGCCGCCATCAATCGCAGCAGGTTCTTCCGCGGCTCGATCGTGCCGACGTACAGGATGAATCGGTCGGGCAGGCTGTAACGCGCGCGGATGTCCGCGAGCTTCGGCCGATCGCCGATCGGCCTGAACGCAGGGCTGGCCGCTTCATGCACGACAGACACGCGATCGGCGGCCACGCCATGCAGGCGCAGCAGATCGCGCCGTGCGCTGTGCGACACCGTGACGATCGCCGACGCGTCGCGAATCGCCAGACGCATCAGTGGGCGGTTCAACAGCAGCCGCCTGACCGGATGACAGCGCGGATACAAGCGCAGGCTCATGTCGTGCACCGTCACCACCGTCGGCGACGGCGACCCCATCGGGATCATGCCGTTCGTGAAGTGCGCGACATCGGGCCGCAGCGATTCGAGCGCCGTCGATGCGCACAGCTGCATCCAGCCGATGCGAACCGGAAAGCGATGCCCCTCGTGCACACGCACATGCCTTGGTAACGGGCATTGCGTGTCGATCGCCTTGTTCGAGACAACGATCAGCTCGTCGCCCGTCTGCGCGACCTCCTGGGCGAGGTGCTGCAGCAGGTGTTCGGTGTAGTAGCCGACGCCGGTGCGCCCGCGCGTCAGCGTCGTGCCGTCGAACGCTATGCGCATGCGGTGCTCCGTGAACGTGCGAACAGCAATCCGGCCGCCACCGCAAAGGCGGCGTAGGCCGGCGTAAAAGTGACAAACGAGTCCACCATGCCGTGCGCCGCGATCGCCACGCACGCCGCCGTCGCCGCAGCGGCAATGGCCAGACGATCATCGCGTGCAGACGCCAGGATGCGCGGCACTGCGCGCACCGCGACGACGATCAGCCACGCCATCGCCAGGGCACCGAGGCTGCCCATCCCGACCAGCACTTCGAGATAGGTGTTGTTGGCATGGACCCGCGTGTCCCACGTCTCGAGACCAAGCACACGCCCATAGACGCGACGAAAATTGTCCGGACCAATGCCGAGAACGGGATGGTCGCCGGCAATGCGTGCAGCGGTCTGCCACAACACGCGTCTCGGCATCCGCATGTTGGAGCCGGGCATCCGCCCATACGTGACCGGCGGGCCACCGGCCGCGGGCCCCGCAACATCGACAATCGTGCGACCGGGCAACACGCCTTCGAGGCTCAACCACGTTCGATGCTCTTGCACAACGTCCCAGACCAGGACGTAGCGGCCCGGATAGTTCGGCGCGCGGACCCGTGCCTGCATTGAAACCTGCTTTCCAGGGGCCACTGGTTCCACGAACGGAGTCCGCAACCCGTCGTAACTCACGAGCGCCTCGGTGTCGCCGGTCAGCCAGTGGTACGACAGTGCGAACGGCGGTGCGGACGCCGATTGCCAGGTCAGGCGCCCGTGGTTCGTCAGCACGACGGGAACCTCGCTGAACGCGTCAGCGCGAAGGCTCAAGCGCTGGGGTACCCGGTACGAGGCGCCGTACCACTCCTGCGATCCCTCCGCGCTCATACGCGCGACGAGCAGTTGCGGCGACCGCGACAGCAATACCAGTCCGGCGACGATCGCGGCCAGCGCAATCAGCCGAACATGCTCGCTCAGCCAGCCGCGCCGCCAGTAGACGATCGCGCCATAGATCAGCAGGCTCATCGCCATCGTGATCAGCCCCGCTCTCGTAAACGTGGCGACGATTCCAGCGGCGACGACGGACAACGCCACGATCGCGAGACGGCTCCTGCCGATCCAGACCAATCCGAGCGCGAACGCGATCTCGAGAAACATCGACGCAATCGTCGGATAGACGAATGTCGACGTCGCCCGCATCTGGCCGCCGACGACGTGGAAGCCCGGGCGAAATGCCTTGAGCGCGTCGAGTACGGCCGGGTGTTGCGTGAGCTCGAGTACGGCGACGACGGCGACGGCCGCGGCCGCCGTGAGCATCACCGCCGTCAGCATCGCCGCAACTGTGGTGTCGCGCGCGATGTTGGCAACGAACACGAACAGCGTCGCGGCGACGCACAGTCGTGCGACGACACGAATTGATTCCACGCGATACTCGGGCGCCAACGCGGCGGCCGCGGCGGCGACAATCAGCACCGCAGCCAGCGGCGCGGTGATCGGCGTGCGCCACTCGACGGCCGAGGGTCTCCGCAGCGCCGCGATGGCGGCGGCGAACAACGCACCGCCGATCGCGAGTTCCGATGTCGTGACCGTCAGCCCGGCGATCGACCCGGACAAGACATGCTCGAACGGAGCAGCGCCGATGGCCAGCAGCGCGCTCGCGGCGAGCACGCGGGAGCCGGCGATCGGCCGTGACAGCGACACGCGCGGCGCGGGAAGAACGACGGTGTCAGCCAAGAGTGGCGGCCAAAGTGCAAGAAGTGAACCGGCACATTCGCTGCATTTCCCGCGGTTACTTGGTCGTAAACTCACGATTCGCGGCGGGCCCGCGATTGATGGCTTTCCGAACGTGAAACTGCTTTCGCGAGACGTAATCGCCGTAAAGGTATTGGCTGACGCGGGCAGCAAGGCGGTGACGCTCGTCATCACCGTCGTCGCCGCACGACGACTGAATGCCGATCCGTTCGGCATCCTCGCGTTCGCGATGGCCACCGGCTGGCTGCTGGCCGTGGCGACCGACGCCGGTCTGTCGATGCATCTGGCGCGGGAAGTCGCGCGCGATCGCACGCGCAGCTACCGCCTGCTGCTCGACGTCGTGGCGCTGCGCGCGGGCCTCGCGTTTTTTGCCGCGACCGTGATCGCGTTGCTGACGCCGGCATTGGTTCCTGCGCACTGGCGTCTGCAATTCATCGTCATTGCGCTGGCGCAGCTCGCCGGTGGCGTGCTGGAGACGGTCGCGCATTATTTCCGCGGCGTCCAGCGCAGCGAGCTCGAGTCGTTGATCGTCATCGTTCAACGCGGCGTAACGCTGATCTGGGCGCTCGTGGTGTTGTGGTTCTGGCGGCGGCTGGATTACCTGGCGATCGCGTTGCTGGTTCCGGCGCTGGTCGCGGCCGTCGTCGCGATGGTCGTTGCGACCCAGATGTCGGCGCGCGATGTCGATCGCAGCGCTGCGCAGCATCGATTGACGCCGGCGGCGTTCGTGCGCAACGCGCTGCCGCTCGGCGCCGGTGTGCTGCTGTCGGCGTTGTATTTCCGCTGCGACCTCTATTTCATCGAGCACTGGCATGGCGTTCAGCCGGTCGGCGGTTACCACGCGGTGTTTCGCCTCGTTGAAGCGTTGCGGTTGCTCCCGGCGGCGGTGCTCGCGGTGCTGTTCCCGGTACTCGTGCAATCGACGGACGCCATGCTGGTCAAACGTGTGGGCGCGGCGCTGACTGGCGTTGGTGTGGCGCTCGCGCTGCTGGGCGGGGTAGGCGCGTCCTGGCTGGTGCCGGCGATCTACGGCGACGCGTTCGCGTACGCGTCACCCGCCTTCGCGATCCTCTGCCTGGCGTTGCCGTTGTTCTTTCTCAACTACGCGCTGACTCACCAGGTGATCGGCTGGGACGGTCAATACGCGTACCTCGTCATCGCGGCGGCGGCCCTCGTCGCGAACATCGCGGCAAACCTCGCGCTCGTGCCGTCGCAGGGGCTCGTCGGCGCGGCGATCAGCACGGTTCTCACGGAAGTGGTCGTCACTGCGGGGTGCCTGTATGCGTTGAGCGTGCGGAGCGGCGTGCTGTCGCGGCCCGCGGTGAGCCCGCGAGTCGAACCGCTGTGATGATGCCGCGTCCGCACGAAGAGCTCGCCGTACTGCGATCGGTCATCTACGCGTCGCTGTTCGACTATCCGCTGACGCTGTCGCAGTTGCATGCAAGCCTGATTGGCGTTCGCACGACCGCCGAAACCATCCCGGTGTGGTGGCGCAACAGCGAGCTGCTTCGCGAGACCGTCGAATATCGCGACGGGCTGTTTTTCCCGGCGGGCCGAGCCGATCTCCTCGATACACGACGGCGCCGGGAAGCCGTCAGCCGAGGCCTGCTCGATGATGATCGGCGGCTGCTCTCGCTGGCGTCGAACATGCCGTTCGTCCGGATGGTTGCGGTATCGGGCAGCCTTGCGCATCTGAACGCTGAAGGCAGCGCCGATCTCGATCTGTTTGTGATCACCGCGCCACGCCGCGTGTGGCTGGTCACCGTGTCGATTCTGGTGATCGCCAAGCTGCTCGGGTGGCGGCGACGCATTTGCCTCAATTACGTGGTGTCCGAGCGTGCCACTCGTGTCGAACCTGAGGATCTGTTTTCTGCGAATCAGATCGTGCACCTGCGCCCCGTGAAGGGCGAAGCCGTGTTCGATGCATTTGTGAAGTCCAACCCTTTCGTACACGACTTCTATCCAAACTTCGAATTCAGGATGGCCCCCGGATCGGACGGCGCGCGCGCCAGGCCGTTGTTCGAACGGCTGCTGTCATTGGGCCCCGCCCAGGTCGGCGAACGCGTATCGCGAACGCTCTACGGTTGGCACCTGCGCCGTCGTGCTGCGCGCTGGCGATCGCGCGACCAGGTCCGGCTCGAGGCCGAGTGCCTGAAGCTGCACACCAGCAGTCACCGCGCTGCGACACTGGAACGGTTCGATCGAGCCGTGATGGCGGCGCTTGGCAGCCGCAAGGTGCTGGCTTCGTAGAGGGGACACCTTCCTCGGAACAGGACGTACGACCGGGCGCGATTCGCCGGAAACAGGCGTAAAATCGCGTCTCGGACGGCTGCGCCCCCGGCATGGCACTTGCTCAAGTCCGGGCAGAGGTTCATTCGCAATGGAATTCAACAAGCTGGTCTTTGCGGGGTTGTCGATGGGGTGCCTGGCTGCGGCCGCCGGCGGCTCCTACCTCGCGGTCCGGCAAAATACGGCGGCGATGCCGGTGTCACAACCAGCGCCTATCGCACCGTCGGCGCCAACCGATGCGCCCAAGCCCGTCACGGAATCGGAAGGATTGATCGCGCCGGACGCAACCAAGCCGGCGGAGGCAGCACGCCCGTCGGAGGCACCCCCGCAATCGCGGCCGGCGTCGCGCGTGGTGAACACACCGAACCGCCGCGCCGATGGCCGGACGCCCGCAGCCGTGCCGCGTTCCAATCGTGAAGGTCAGGCGTCAACGCAGACCGTCGCTCGCTCCGGGCAACCCTCTGAGTCGCCGGCCGCCGCCGCGGCGCCAAGCACGTCGGGGACGATGTGGGAAGCGCGGCCGAGCGTCCAACCGTCGTCGCCCGAGTACACGCGCGATTCCGAACCGGCGACGCCGCCGGCGCCGCCCGCGCCTGAATTCGTTGACGTCACGGTACCGCCCGACTCCGTGCTTGGCCTTCAAATCGAGCGGACGGTCTCGAGCGAGCTGGCGCGTGTCGAGGACCGCGTTGAGGCGCGCGTGACGCGCGATGTGCGCGTCTCCGATCGCATCGCCATTCCGGCCGGATCGACGGTGCGCGGGTCGGTGACGGAAGTTGATCGCGGCGGGCGCCTGAAGGCCAAGGCGCGGCTTGCCGTCCGTTTCCACACGCTCGTGCTGGCCGACGGCACTGAGCTGCCGCTGAAGACCGACGCGTTGGTGCGTGAAGGGCAGTCGCCCGCCGGCGAGAGCGCCGCGAAGGTCGGCGGCGCCGCGATCGGCGGCGCGATTCTCGGCGCCATCCTCGGCGGAGGCAAGGGCGCGGCCATCGGCGGCGCGGTGGGCGCTGCCGGCGGCACAGCGGCGGCGATGTCGAACGATCGCAACGCCGCGACGCTGACAGCCGGCACGACCATCACGGTTCGCATGCAGGCTCCCGTGACGGTTACGGTTCAGAAGAATTAGCCGCGACGACGCGTGTCTTGCTGGCGGATTTTACGTATGATCGGCCGGGAGGCCGTCATGCGATCTGTCACCACACTCGTCGTTCTCGCGCTCGCCATTCCTGCCGCCGCGCAGGTCACCAAGCAGGAACGGCCGGGCATCGTCAATTTCAGTAAAGTCGACGCCGTCGTGGCGTGCGGCGGCGCCACCGAGACCTCTGCGCTGGAGGGCCTCGCGAAGGACGGCTTCAAGTCGGTCATCAACCTGCGCCTGGCTACCGAGGCCAACGCCAACATCGATCAGAATGCCGCGCGGACGAAAGAGCTCGGCATGAAGTACATCCACATTCCTTTCAACGCGCAGCAGCCGGATGACGCGGTCGTCGACGCGTTCCTCGCCGCCGTCGCCGACAAGAGCAATCAACCGGCGTATATCCATTGCGGGTCGGCCAGCCGCGTCGGCTCCTTGTGGCTCGTGAAGCGCGTGCTGCAGGATGGCTGGACCATCGACAAAGCCACCGAAGAGGCGAAGGCCATCGGGCTGCGCGGTGAGCCGCTCGAGAAGTTTGCGCTGAACTACATCGCGACTCGCAAGAAGTAGCGGGCGCGGGACGCCGCAGCTACCGCGTCCGGGTTGAATTTCGCTTTGGCGAATGCGGGTGCCGGTGGCTCGCTTGATTGACAGTCGAGCTGATAAGCAGCAATACTGATGGGTCGTTTGCGCGGCGATTTCTCCGACTTGATGGGCCGCGCAAGTATCACCACTATCTAAGTCGCGAGCATGGCCCGCGACCAATCGCGGGCTTTTTTGTTTCTGGGAGTTTGAATTTGGGTAATCGATACATCTTCTCTTCGGAGTCTGTCGGAGAAGGGCATCCCGATAAGGTTGCCGACACGATTTCCGACGCGGTCCTGGACGCCTGCATCGCGCAGGACAAGATGAGCCGCGTCGCCTGCGAAACCTACGTCAAATCCAACGTCTGCATCGTCGGCGGCGAGATCACGACGAAAGCGAAGCTGGACGTCGAACAGATCGCCCGGCAAGCCATCCGCGAGATTGGCTACGTCAATGACGATGATGTATTTCACGCCGACCGCGTCTTCGTGAACCTGTTGCTGACGCAGCAATCGCCGGATATCGCGCAGGGTGTCGACGCGCGCAAGGTCAAAGGGAAGAAAACGTCGAAGCAGGGTGCCGGCGATCAGGGTCTGATGTTCGGTTACGCCAGCAACGAAACGCCGGAGCTGATGCCGGCCCCGATCATGTTCGCGCATCGGCTCGGCCGCCGGCTCACCAAGATTCGCAAGGCCGGAGGCGCGCCGTGGCTGCGGCCCGATGCCAAGTCACAGGTCTCGGTGATTTACGAAGACGGCAAGCCCGTCGGCATTTCGAACGTCGTCATCTCGACGCAGCATGCGGCCGACGCCACGCACGACAAGATCGAAAAGTTCTGCATCAACGAAGTGATTCGGGCGGTGCTGCCGGCGCGGTTGCTGAGCGCCGGCACGGAATTCCTGATCAATCCGACCGGCCGATTCGTCGTCGGCGGACCGCAGGGTGACACCGGGCTCACCGGCCGCAAGATCATCGTCGACAGCTATGGCGGCATGGGCCGTCATGGCGGTGGCGCCTTTTCCGGCAAGGATCCAACGAAGGTCGATCGCAGCGCCGCGTACATGGCGCGCTGGGTCGCCAAGAACGTGGTGGCCGCGAAGCTCGCGGCGAAGTGCGAGGTGCAGTTCGCTTACGCGATCGGCCATCCCGATCCGGTGAGCGTGCACGTCGAAACTTTCGGCACCGCGACGGTGCCGGACGCGAAGATCACGCGCGCGATCAACCGCGTTTTCAACTTCCAGCCGGCGGAAATTATCGATCAGCTGAAGTTGCGTCGGCCGATCTACTCGAAGACGACCAACTACGGTCACTTCGGCAAGAACGATCCCGACCTGACGTGGGAGGCCACCAACAAGGCCGCCGCGCTCCGCGCCGCTCTCTAGCGACTACGGCGTCACGACACCGATCCCGTTGCGGACGGTGACCGTGGCGCCGAACCTCTTCGATCGCGCCGCCATCATTTCCAGAATCCGCGTGGCATCGGCAGGCGCGGCCAGTTTCGGGCGGCCGCGTTCCGACCGCGGCGTTTGAAAGCCCAGCGTGATCGGGTGCAGCTGCGCTTCCACGAACGTGCTTCCCTGCCATTTGGTGATCACCGCAACCGAATCCCAGTATTCGCGGTCCGCCGGGAAGCTGCGCCGATCCTTGTCGTAGCGTGCGTCGAGGTAATCCGACGGCTGCGCGGCGTCATCCAACTCGTACTGCTCGTAGCTGTCCTCTGGAAAACGCAACACGGTCTCGTTCTGAAAGATGAAGTTGGCGAGGCTGTAGAAGATTGGCTTGCCTTTGTAGATCTCGATGCCTCGCAGGACGTGTGGGCCATGGCCGACGAACACATCGGCGCCGGCATCGATCACAGCTCGCGCGAAGGTCGGAATGAAATCCGCCGGCACCGATCGGTCGACGCCGCTCTCGTGACAGTGCAGCGACACGATGACGATGTCGGCCAGCGACGATGCGCTCTTGACGACGCGGGTGATCTCGTCGACGTCATGCTTGTTTGGCTCGGTTCGGGTGCCTGGTGTCGGGCCGGCGACGTAACGGCGGCCCGCGAAAGTTAATGTGTCGCCGCTACTCGGCGGGTTGTTCGACAGCTCGGCGGCAACGCGCCTGAGATCGGCGAGCCGCTCGGACGTGACGACGTAAGTCGTCGTGAAGCGCAGCGGACTCAGGCCCGGGCGCGCCGGCATGTCGCCGCGTGTGTTGCCGGCGCGCGAGTGCGGTGGGAACGTCGAGGCCGCCGAAATCAACGCCACTCGCGCGCCAGGGGTCTCGATGAAACGTGCTTCGCGCGCTTCCGCAAGACTGTCGCCGACGCCAGCTTCGATCAGCCCCCCATCGCGCACGTACTTGCTGGTCATCCTCGAGCCCAGCGGCCCGAAATCGCCGGCGTGATTGTTGGCGCGCGACACCAGGTCGAATCCCGCCCATACCAGTTCCTTGAGGATCGGCGGGTCGGTGCGCATCCACGTGCCGCCGCTCTCGTGCGCCGGCGCCGGTTCGTAATCGTGGAACAGCGTTTCGAGATTCGTGAACGCCGCGTCGGCGCCGCGAATCAGATCGAACAGGCGCGTAAACTCAGGCTCGGTGAACACCGAGAGCCGCTGCATGATGATCGAGTCGCCGGTGAGCGCCAGCGTGAATGGCCGTTGCGCCCCGGGACGCGCAGCGAACAGGACAATGGCGAGCGTGATCACGATGCGAAAGGCCATAGGCGCGGCAGTATATAACCGCCCCGCTTCGCAACCTCCTGCCGGTTACTAGGTGCCAGGTACACTCCAACCACCCGTCGGCAGGTGCCAGGTACACGGCAACCGCCGGCGGCTAGTAGGTGCCAGGTACACTCCAACCACCTGACTGCCAGGTGCCAGGTACACTCCAACCGCTGGCTGGAGATGCCAGGTGCAATTCCACTGCTGGGGGTTAGTTGCCTACACTCTCGAGGCGCAAGCGCCGGTGCGGTTACTGGGTCCAGGAACCAGCGACAACCCGACGCCAGTACGAACTCCCGGCGGGTGGAGTGTACCTGGCCCCCAATAACCATAATTTGGGCGGAGTGTACCTGGCACCTAGCAACCGGCACATGGCAACCGGACAGCTGGCAAACGGGCACCAGAAAATGAAAAACGGGCTCGCACCGCAGTACGAGCCCGTTATTTTCTCGGTCTGCCGGACGGTGAGACTAGTTGGCCAACCTGATTGACTTGATGTTGATCTGCTTGATGCCGTCCTTCTCGGATACCACACCCGTCGCGATGACCGTCTTGGCGACGAAGTCGAGCAGCTTCGCGTTGCGTTTCGCCGCGTAATCTCCGGTAACCGTGTAGATGGCGTCGGCGGTCATGATGCCGACGGGCTGCCCCTTCTTGGCGCACGCCATCGCGCAGGCGGCATGGGCGGCACCCCTGCCGGCGTCCTTCTTCGAAGTCGCACAGGCGATATCGACCACTTCACCCTTGACCGTCATGTCGGCGGCACGGGCGGGCATCGCCAGCGACGCCACAAACGCGGCTGCCGCGAGCAGAGAGATGACGGTTCGCATCCTGTCGAGCTCCTTTTAGAAGGAAACGACGCTCATTATACTTCCCCCTCTTGAACGTCCGATCAAACTCGAGGAACTCCGACGCACTCGACGACCACCGTCTCTGTTCGCCGCGGCACTGCTCACCGCTGGGGAGCTGGGGAGCTGGGGAGCTAGGGAGCTAGGGAGCTGACATGAAATCTTCGACGTGCGGACTGCTGATCGGTGTGTCCGCGATTGTCGCTGTCCAAAGCGTGTCGTTGGCGCAGTCGCGCGCCGTGGCGATTCGCGGCGGCACCGTGCTGACCGTGACGCGCGGGACCATCGACAACGGCGTCGTCGTGATGCGAGACGGCAAACTCGCCGCCGTCGGCGGGCCAAACACGCCGGTTCCCGCAGGCGCCGACATTGTCGACGCCAAAGGCCGGTTCGTCACGCCGGGAATCATCGACGCGCACTCTCACATTGGCGCCGACTCCATCAACGAAGGCGGCACAACCGTGAGCTCGATGACCGGCATCGAGGACGTGATGAATCCGACGGACGTCTCGATCTACCGCGACCTCGCCGGGGGCTTGACGGTCGCCAACGTGCTCCATGGCAGCGCGAACCCGATTGGCGGCAAGAACCAGGTGATCAAGCTGCGCTGGGGCAAGGACGCGCGCGGGCTGATGTTCGATGGCGCGCCGCCAGGAATCAAGTTCGCGCTCGGCGAGAACCCGAAGGACATGCGTCAGTTCGGACAGACCGGGCCACGGCGGTATCCGGTGACGCGGCCGGGCGTCGAGTTCGTGATTCGCGACGCGTTCAGCCGCGCGAAGGCATACCAGCGCGAGTGGCGTGACTACGAGCGCCGGAAGAACGCCGGCGAAGACGTGTCGATGCCGAGGCGCGACCTCCAGCTCGAACCGCTCGTGGAAATTCTCGACGGCACGCGACTCGTGCACTCGCACACCTACCGCGCCGACGAAACGTTGATGCTGATCCGCCTCGCAGAGGAGATCGGCTTCACGATCGCGACGTTCCAGCATGTGCTCGAAGGCTACAAGGTCGCCGATGAAATGGCGAAGCATGGCGTCGGCGGGTCGACATTCTCCGACTGGTGGGCCTACAAGATCGAGGCTGAAGACGCGATCCCGTACAACGCGGCGTTGATGCATCGCCGCGGCGTCCTCGTGTCGATCAACTCGGACAGCGCCGAACATGCGCGCCGGCTCAACACCGAGGCGGCGAAAGCGATTCATTGGGGCGGCGTCAGCGAAGACGAAGCGCTCGCATTCGTGACGATCAACCCCGCAAAGCAGTTGAAGATCGACCACCGCGTCGGCTCTCTCGAAGCCGGCAAGGATGCCGACGTCGTGATCTGGAACAAGCATCCGCTGAGCACCTACGCAATCGTCGACCGCGTCTACATCGATGGCGAGCAGTACTACGATCGTCCGGCGGAAGAGCGGCGCCTGTCCGACGCGAATCGGGAAAAGATGAAGCTTGGTGCGCCACCCACTGCAGGGCCGCAGATGGCACAGACGTCAGGGCCGCAGAAGGCGCAGACTCCAGGGCCGCAGATGGCACAGATGCCGGATGAGACATTTGGATCTGCTGCAGCATCGGCGCGACAACCGCAAATGCCGTCGGGCGGCGGGGCGTTGACGGCAATTACCAACGCTCGCATCTTCCCGATCAGCGGGCCCTCGATTGATCGCGGCATCGTCTTGATCCGCGGCAATCGCATTGAAGCCGTCGGCGCGAACGTGACGGTTCCTGCCGGCGCGCAAGTGATCGATGCCAAGGGCGGCGAGGTGTATCCCGGCTTCATCGACGCGCGGACGTCGATCGGCTTGAACGAGCCCGGGCCGCGCAATTTCGAAGACACCAACGAGATGCTCGACATCAACGCTGCGATCAAGGCGCAGGTCGCCTATCAGAGCGACAGCGACGCCATTCCGGTGGCGCGCGTCAACGGCATCACCACGGTCGCCGTGGTGCCGTCCGGCGGCCTGATCGGCGGACAGATCGCCGTGATGAATCTCGATGGCTGGACCTGGGAAGAAGCGACGCTCGAACCGGTCGCCGGCGTCAGCTTTCAGTTTCCCCTGCTGGCGCGGACGCAGGGCGCCGGTGCCGCGACTGATGCGAATCGCAAATACGAGGAGCTCAAGAAGGAGCGCGATGCGAAAGTCAGGCGAGTGGAAGACCTGATCGCGCGGGCGCGCGCTTACGCATTGTTGCCGGCGGCAGAACGTGCCACCGACTGGAACCTCGCCGCGCTGGCACCAGTGGCCGAGCGCAAACAACCGATGTTCGTCGCAGCCAATGCCGAATCCGACATCCGCGAGGCCGTCGCGTTCGCCGATCGTGCCGGCGTTCGCATCGTGATCACCGGCGGCCTCGAGGCGCCACTTGCAGCCTCGCTTCTCAGGGAGAAGAACATTCCAGTGATTCTCGGGTCCGTGCTGACCTTGCCGGCGCGCGAGGATGCGCACCATGCGGCGACCTACCAGGCTGCGGGTGAACTGGCGCGGGCCGGCGTCACCTTCGCGTTCGGCACCGGAGGCGCCGCAAACAATCGGCTGATACCGTACGAGGCCGCCATTTCAGTCGCGTGGGGCCTCGACCGCGATCGCGCATTACGCGCGATCACGCTGGATGCGGCGACGATTCTCGGCGTCGCCGATCGCGTCGGGTCGCTCGAGCCTGGCAAGGTGGCCAATCTGTTCATCGCCACCGGCGATCCGATGGAAATGAAGACGCAGTTCACGCACGTCTTCATCAACGGACGGGATGTCGGAACCAAGAGCAAGCACACCGAGTTGTACGAACGCTTCTCGTCGCGCCCGACCGAGGTCAAGCGATGATCGCCAACAGTTGCGCCAGAAGCGCCACCGCCAAGCATCGTTCCTGGATGGGTAGTTTGATCGGCATCGCGCTCGTCGCGTTGTCGGTAGCCGCCCCTGCGGGTGGTCAGCAGGAAGCGCCGATGTCCATTGCCATCGTTGGCGCGCGTATCGTTCCGGTGTCGGCCGCGCCGATTGACAACGGCACTCTCGTGTTCCGTGACGGTGTAATCACCGCCGTCGGCGCCAACGCCGCGGTGCCGGCCGGCGCCGTGACGATTGCCGGCAAAGGTCTCACCGTGTATCCCGGACTGATCGACATGGGATCCGCCGCCGGCGTCGACGTGCCGCCGGTGCCGCGCGCCGAGAATCCGCAGACCACCGAGGACGTCGAGCGTGTGAAGCGCGACACGTTGCTGCGGCCGCATCTGCGCGCGGCCGACCATCTCAATCCCAAAGCCGATGCGCTCATCAAAGCCGCCGAGACCGGCATCGCGGCCATCCTTGCGACACCGGGCGGTGATGGCATTCGCGGCCAAAGCGCGCTCGTGCTCACGACGATTGGGGCCGATCTGCCGCAGATCGGCGCGCTCGCCGACGACCGCAAGGGCCCGCTGGTGATCCGCACGCCGGTCGCACTGCACGTCGGCACCGCGAACAGTCCCGCCGGCGGCGACGCGTATCCGAATTCGCTGATGGGCATCATCGCGTTCAACCGCCAGGCCTTTCTCGATGCCCAGTGGTATCAACAGGCGACATCGCGTCCGTACTCGCCGGCGCTCGAGGCGATGCAGCTGGCGATCAGCGGCCGGCTGCCGGTGGCGTTCAGAGCGCCGACGTCGCGAGAAGCGCTGCGCGCGCTCGACATGGCGAGGGCTTTCAAGCTCGATCCGATTATCACGTCGGCGCGCGAAGTCGATGCCATCGCGAGTGATCTCAAGGCTGCCAACGCCCGGGTGATCTATAGCCTGAACTTCCCGACGCGGCGGCCATCGCTGGCGCCCGATGCCGACGAGCCGCTCAGCGTGCTGCGCGATCGCGCGAATGCGCCCAAGGGGCCGGCCGCACTCGACAGGGCCGGCATCGTGTTCGCCTTCGAGTCGTCCGGGCTCGGCGACATCAAGGACTTCCTGACCAATGCGCGCAAGACGGTCAGCAACGGGCTGTCGAAAGAGTCGGCGATCAGAGCGTTGACACTGAATGCCGCGATTGTCGCGGGCGCCGCCGACCGTCTCGGCTCGCTCGACACCGGCAAGCTCGCCAATGTGATCGTGACCGACGGCGATTTGTTCGAGGAGAAGACGGCAATCAAGCACGTCTTCGTCAATGGCCGCCCAATCGTGCTGCCATAACGGGCCGGATCGCGATCGGTGTCGGGAACGGCCTGCGCTCGCGATATGATCGTCGGTTGGGAATGGAATATTTAGTCGACCTGTTTCTTCATCTCGACGTTCACCTCGCGGAATTCGTCGCGCAATACGGCATCTGGGTCTACGCGATGCTGTTTGCAATCATCTTCATTGAAACCGGCCTGATCATCTGGCCGTTCCTGCCGGGCGATTCGCTGCTCTTCGCGGCGGGCGCACTGGCCGCAACCGGCGTCCTCGAGATGTGGCTCGTCGTGGTGTTGTTGATCGTCGCCGCCATCGCCGGCGACGCGGTCAATTATTCGGTCGGCCGCTTCGTTGGCCCGAAGGTCTTCTCCGCGCACGACTATCGCGGGTTTCTGCATCGCGTGCTCAATCGCGATCATCTCGACAAGGCCCACGCGTTCTTCGAAAAGCACGGCGGCATGGCCGTCGTCTCCGGCCGATTCGTGCCGATCGTCAGGACGTTCGTGCCGTTCGTCGCCGGCGCAGCGTCAATGACGGCGTCGAAGTTCGTCTTCTACAACGTCATCGGCGCGATCATCTGGGTAGTGCTATGTGCCGGCGCCGGATATCTGTTCGGCAACGTGCCGATCATCAAGGACAACTTCTCGCTGGTCGCGATCGGGATCGTGATCGTTTCGGTGCTGCCGATTGTCTTCGAGATGATCAAACATCGCCGCGCCGCCTGATCGCGGCGAGGTTACCGCGCCAGCCAGTAGGTCATCTTCACTGCGAACGACCGCGATCGGACCCGGTACGAGCTCGCGATCGCATCGTGCGACGTCAGCGGCAGATCGATGTCCCAGCCCTGGTTGTAGACGACGTAGAGATCGCTGCCCGGTTTGTAGTGATACCACCACAGGAAGTTGAAACTTGCCGACTTACGATCGTCGTTGTACTGGACGAAGCCCTTCAGGTAGAAGTCCGGAGAGAACGAGTGGCTGACACGGAAGTTCAGCACGTTGCTGGTGTAAAGCGGCCGGCCTGGCAGAGCAACGCGGTTATGGACGTACACTGGCTCGAATAACAGCGTCCGGCCGGCCTGAATGGTCACGTTCGCGCGCACCGAGCGGCGCTCGCCGCTGTAGTAACCGCCAAAGTCGGTGCCGACGGTTCCGTACAATCTGCGGGTCCGGTTCGACGAGTAACTCAACGTCGCGTAGGTCCACGAATAGTTCCCCGCCGCAATCGCTGTGCCGGCCGTCGCAAATGGCACGGCCAGACTGTCGTATTCACGCACCACGGATGCGAACGCGCCGGACGTGTCCTGCCGTTGCATCTGCGCCGACACCGCCTGCTGTTTCGAATCGACGATGCCGGCGTGGTTCTCGTAATAGTTGGCGCTGCCGGCAAACGTGAACTGCCGGATGCCGCCAAATTTCGGCCGCGGCGTCCAGCCGGCGCGCAGGTGTCCCGCGCGCACATCGAGCCGCGGGATGTAGCCCATCTCCGCGTTGAAATGCTTCCCGACATCGAGATACTGACCGCCGGCGATGAACCGGTCGGTCTTCCAGCCAAGGTCGACGACCCCGGCCATCGTCGCTGCCCCGCCCGATCCGGCTTCAGCGGTTGCCGATCCCGGCGATCGCTGCGCCGCGTCGGGAGACAAGCTCTTCGCCATCACGGTGGTCAGGCTGACGCGTGGCCCGAGGATAAATCCACCGTCGATGCCGATGGCGCGGTTGTACGCGGACAGGCCATTCGCGCTGTTCACGACAAGCGCGCCGATATTCGAATTGCGGAGGACGTTGCGCTTCAACCGCATGACCGTGAAGTTGGCGTTGCTCAGCTCGCGGGTGGTCAGCGTCTCTTCCTCCGTGGTGATGTTCATGACGCCGACGGCGTAGTCGCCAATGCGTCCCGTCACGCGGCCACCGCCGATGATCGGGACCTGTTGCCCGTCGACCAGTCCGATGCGGCGGCTGTAGAACAGGTTCAGCAATCCCGGATCGTTGGCCGCAGCTTCGCCACCGAGTCCAGCCGCCACTGACTTCCCGAAGTCGAAGATCCCGGCGGTCTCGGTGAAGAACTGGCGCTTCTCCGGAAAGAACAGGCTGAACCGCGTCAGGTTCACGACCTCCTGATCCGCTTCGACTTGCGCGAAATCAGTGTGATAGGTGAAGTCGGCGATCAGATCGTTGGTCAGGCCAATCTTGAAGTCGCCGCCGTACTTTGCATCGGCGCTGGCCTTGGTGCCCGCGACGTAGTCGCGCGATACGGCGGGCGCCGCGAACGGGACGAATTCGATGCGGCGGCGTGACCTGAGGTCGCTCAGGCCCTGGAGGACGCCGGCGTTCGAGACGCGCGCGAACCCATTCGGGCCCCACTCGCGCGGGAACGGCACCCAGTACGCTTCTTCGTTCCGGCGGAACAGGATCCGGCAGACGTTGAGCCCCCAGGTAGTCTCGCCGATACTGGTCCGAAAGCGCAGCTGGCTGAGCGGAATCTCGATCTCGACGTACCAGCCACGCTCGTCGAGCGACGTCTTGTTGTTCCAGACCGCGTTCCAGTCGTAGTTGATGGTGCGGCCGTTCTCGATGGTGTTCGCGTCTTTGTAGGCGCCCAGCGGGTTGGTGCTGAAGTAGAACGAGTTCCGATGATCGTGAAAGGTGTCGATCGCGATTTTCAGTTGATCGCCTTTGTTGAGCCCCGCGTCCCGCTTCATCTCGCTGCCCATGATGCCGTCGGCGTCGCTGTCCCACACCCACACGCCGAAGTACAACGATCGCTCGTCGTAGAGGATGCGAAACTCGGTGCGTTCGGTCGCAGCCGCGCCGTAATTGGGCTCGCGCTGGATGAAGTTGCCCTGCACCGGCGCTCGCGCCCAGATCTCTTCGTTGAGCCGGCCGTCGATGTGCGGGCGCTCGGAGTCGGCAATCTTCACCGCGACGGCCCGAAACGTCTCGGGATCGACGGTCGTGATGTCGAAGCTGCCCGCGGGCCGGTTTTGCGCAAATGCCGGCATCGCCAACAACAGCACCAGCGTCACAAGTGCGCAGCGCATGCGGTCCGTCATTCTGCTGCGCCGCCGGCGCGAGGTGTGCAATCGATTGTCATTCGCGCCTCTTGCGCTTTATGGGTGTGCGCTCGTTTTTGAAATACACGACGACGCGACCGCCGACGCGCGCCTTGATCAGCGAGCCTGGCAGACCGCCGTTGTAGGTCCCGGCGTGAACGACCTTGCCGTCGATCTCGACGTCGGCGAGTTTCGCGGCGAGATTCACCTCGACGGTCCGCGGCTCGGGATTGGTATCCGTGCCTCAGGAACTTTCAACCCGTCCGCCCACCCGGCCGGCGCAAACGTCTGCGACAGCGCCGGAGCGGCAGGGCACTGCCAGACGAACAACATGGCGGGGAGCTTCTTCATGGCGTGGTGTCACTATGATCAGGTACCATTTGTGAATGGTCACGACACGTTTTGTCATGGGATTGTCTGCCGTTGTCTTTGGCGCGGCGTTGACCCTCGCAGCTCAACCGAAACCCGTCTCGTCACGCGTCGCCGCCGTCGTGTACAAGACGGCGACGTGCGGTTGTTGCCGCGTATGGGTCGACCACTTGCGTGCGAACGGCTTCACGGTGGAGACCCACGACGTTTCGTCCGCCGAAGTCCGCAAAGTCAGCCAGGCGGCCGGGCTCCCTGACGAAGGCGTGTCCTGCCACACCGCGAAGGTCGGCAATTACGTCATCGAGGGTCACGTCCCCGCGTCCGACATCCATCGCATGCTGAAAGAGAAGCCGGCGATTGCCGGCATCGCGGCGCCGGGCATGCCGATCGGATCCCCGGGCATGGAGCAGGGCGGCGTCAAGGAGCCGTACGACGTGATGGCGTTTACCAAGAACGGCCAGATGACCGTCTACGCCCGGCACAAATAGCGCCGGACGCTGCATCACCCCGTCCGAGGAAACAGCCACTCCAGCACCGGGCCGACGCGTTCCGACCACGCGTGTTCGGAATGCGTCGCACCTTCGTATTCGGCGTAATGCAAATCCACACCGTCGACAAAGCCGAGTCCCACTAACGCCGCTTTCAGCGATCGCGCGTCATCCAGTCCGCGGCGGCCTTCGGCCGTCCCCATGTCGACCCACAGGCGGAGCCTCGGTTTGGATCGCGCCTGACGGACGGTCCGCAGGATCGCTTTGCGATCCCACCAGACCGACGGAGACAGCGCGGCGACCTTTGAAAACACCGACGGATGCGTGAAGCCCAGATGCAGTGAAACGAGGCCGCCGAGCGAAGAGCCGGCCAGCCCCGTGTGGTCGCGCTCCGGGAGCGTGCGGTATTCGGCATCGATTAGCGGCTTCAGCTCCTCGATCAGCATGCGTCCGTAATCGTCCGCATGGCCGCCGCCGAGCTTGTGGTCCCCGGTCGGCGTGTACTCGTCGATGCGTGCGTCGCCGGTGTTGTAGACGCCTACAACGATGATGGGTTCGATGCGCCGGGCCTCGATCAGGGCCGCCGCGGTTTCGCCGACCCGCCAGTACTCACCCTTCTGAAACGCCGTGTCCGGTTCGAACAGGTTCTGCCCGTCGTGCATATAGAGGACGGGATAGCGTCGCGCCGGCTGCTCGGCGTACCCGGGCGGCGTCCAAACCAGGACGTCCCGGTCGTGTTCGAGATATTGCGAATGGAATTGCTCGTGACGGCGGAGCTGGCTCTCCGGCGGGTGCATCGACAGTGAGATCAGTATAGGCTTCGTTAGCTATGGTTCGCGACTACCACAAGTGGTTTTCGCGGTCGCTGAACCGCGACATGGAGCTGCTGGCGTTCGGCCATGCGGGCCCGCCGACGGTCGTCTTTCCGACTTCGATGGGTGCGTTCTTCGAGTTCGAGGATCGCGGCATGGTCGGCGCGCTCGCCGACAAGCTTGATCAGGGCAAGCTGCGCCTGTTTTGTCTCTCGTCGGTCGACGGCGAGAGTTGGTACTGCAAGAAGATTCATCCGCGCCACCGCGTCGAGCGGCACCTGCGCTACGAAGATTACGTACTGAACGAGGTCGTCCCGCTGATCAAGCACCTGACGCGCTACGACGCGGTCGGCGTGACCGGTTGCAGCTTTGGCGCGTATCACGCCATGGCAATGGCGCTTCGCCACCCGTACACGTTCACGTCGTGCGTGACCATGGGCGGGGCGTTCGACGTCGCACAGTTTCTCGACGGCTACTTCGACGAGGATTGCTATTTCCTCAATCCCCCGTCATTCCTGCCGGGCCTCGCCGACGCCTATTACCTGGATCAGTTCCGCCGCAACAAATGGGTGTTGGTCACCGGCGATCACGACATCTGCCGTTCGCCGAACGAACAGTTTTCGGCGCTGCTGCGTGCCAAGAGCATTCAGCACAGTCTGCACGTGTGGAGCGACTCGAAACATGACTGGCCGTACTGGCGGCCGATGGCGTCGGCGTATCTGCCGTGATCGGGAGCCGGGAACGGGGAACCGGGAACCGGGGTAAGCTTCGACCTGCGGGCCGGTTGCGGCTGCCGGTCCCGGGGCCCGGGTCCGGCGTTCCAGCGCGAGTCTTATGAAGAAGATCGGTGTCCTGTTCGGAATGGAAAACACGTTCCCCGCCGCGCTGGTCGAGCGCATCAACGGGATGAACGTCGCCGGCGTCAGCGCCGAGTTCGTGCAAATCGGCGACGTGCGGATGGCGGAGCCGTGCGGCTATGACGTGATCGTCGATCGCATTTCGCACGACATTCCGTTCTACCGTGCCTGGCTGAAGAATTCGGCGCTCTGCGGCGCGCGCATCATCAACAACCCATTCTGGTGGAGCGCCGACGACAAGTTCTTCAACTACGCGCTCGCCACCAAGCTGGGCGTCGCGATCCCGCCGACGGCGCTGCTGCCGCACAAGGAGCATCCGACCGGCACCACCGAGCGGTCGATGCGCAACCTGCATTACCCGCTCAACTGGGAGAGCATCTTCGACTACGTCGGCTTCCCGGCCTTCCTGAAGCCTTTCGACGGTGGCGGCTGGCGCGATGTCTACAAGGTCGACAACCGCGAGGAGTTTTTCCGCGCCTACGATCAGACCCGCACCCTGTGCATGACGCTGCAGCGCGCCGTCGATTTCACGGAATATTTCCGCTGCTACGTGGTCGGCCAGGATCAGGTGCACATCATGCCGTACGACCCGCGGGCGCCGTTTCACGAGCGGTATATGCGCAACCCGCCTGACTATCCGAAACAGTTGCTCGATCGCGTCCGCCGCGACGCGCAAGTGCTGTGCCGCGCGCTCGGCTACGACCTCAACACGGTGGAGTTCGCGGTCGAAGACGGCGTGCCCTACGCGATCGATTTCATGAACCCCGCACCCGACGCCGATCTGCACTCGGTCGGACAAGCCAACTTCGACTGGATCGTCAACGCGGTCGCCGACCTCGCCGTGAAGAAAGCCACCGAGCCGGCGGCGCCGGCTACCTATCGATGGGACTCGCTGCTCCGCGGAGACTGATGGCGCCTTCCTTCACGATCGGCATCGAAGAGGAATATCAGACGATCGATCCCGTTACCTACGACCTGCGGTCGCACATCAACGCCGAAATCATCTCCAAGGGCAAACGGCAGCTCGACGAGCGAATCAAGGCCGAGATGCACCAGTCCGTCGTCGAGGTCGGGACCGGCGTGTGCCGCAACATCAAGGAGGCCAAGAGCGACATCCTGAATCTTCGGCGGGCGATGGTGAAACTCGCCAAGGATAACGGACTGCTGTTGTGCGCGGGCGCGACGCATCCGTTCGCCGACTGGCGCGCGCAGGACATCTACCCCGACGAGCGCTATCTGCAGGTCGTCGAAGACATGCAGCTGGTCGCGCGATCGAACTTGATCTTCGGCCTGCACGTGCACGTCGGCATCGAAGATCGCGAAACCGCCATCCACCTGATGAACCAGATGCGCTACTTCCTGCCGCATCTGCTCGCGCTGTCAGCGAACTCGCCGTTCTGGATCGGCCTCAATACCGGCCTGAAGTCGTACCGCTGCAAGGTGTTCGACAAGTTTCCTCGTACCAACATTCCAGACACCTTCACGAGCTGGGCGGATTACGAGACCTTCGTCAACCTGCTGGTGCGCACCAACTCAATCGACAACGCCAAGAAGATCTGGTGGGACGTGCGGCCGCACCCGTTTTTTTCGACCATCGAAGTGCGGATCTGCGACATCCCGATGCGCTATGAAGAGTCGATCGGCCTCGCCGCGTTGATTCAGGCGACGATGGCCAAGCTGTACAAGCTGCACTCCCGCAACCAGGGGTTCAGGATGTACAGCCGCGCGTTGATCATGGAGAACAAGTGGCGCGCATCGCGCTACGGCCTGAACGGCAAGCTGATCGACTTCGGCCGCGAGATTGAAGTGCCCGCGCGCGAGCTGATGCTGGAATATCTCGATTTCGTCGATGATGTCCTTGACGACCTCGACAGCCGTGAAGAAATCGGCTACGTCAGGGAGATCCTCGAGCGCGGCAACGGCGCCGAACGCCAGCTCGAGGTTTTCGAGAAGACTCAGGACCTGAAGAAGGTCGTCCAATACATGGTCGCGGAAACCGCCGCCGGCCTATAGAATTTCAAGAGATGTTGACCGCCTACGACAAGGAGCTCTCGCCCGGCGCACGGAATGCCATTCGCGTCTGTCTCGCCGTGCAGCCGCACGAGCGCGTCACGGTGATCGCCGATCGAGAGTGCGAGGATATTGCCGCCAGCCTGGTGGCCGAGATCGACGACGTCGGCGCTCCGCATCGCCTGTTCCTGCTCGAGGACGTCGCGACGCGGCCGCTCACCGACTTGCCCAAGGTCATCGCCGACGACATGGAGCTGAGCCAGGTCAGCATCCTCGCGGTGCACGTGCAAGCCAACGAGCTTCGCTCGCGGATGCAGCTCACCGACATCGTCAATCGGCGGCGCATACGCCACGCGCACATGGTCAACATCAACCGCCGGATGATGTGCGAAGGCATGCGCGCGGACTTTCACAAGGTCGATCGGCTCAGCTCACGGGTCATCGACATCGTCCGCAACGCTCGCGAAGTGCGCGCGACCACAGCGGGTGGCAGCGACTTCACGGCGACATTGAATCCCGACTACAAGTGGCTGAAAACGAGCGGCCTGATCAGTCCCGACAAGTGGGGCAACCTGCCTGGCGGCGAAGTGTTCACCACGCCCGGCAACGTCGAAGGCACGCTCGTCATCGACGGCGTCGTCGGCGATTATCTCTGCGAAAAATTCGGCTATCTCGCGGCGACGCCGCTGACGCTGCGCGTCAGGGACAATCGACTCGTCGAGGCGCACAGCGAAGACAAAGAGCTGGAAAGCGACTTCTGGAAGTACACGCACACCGATGCGAATTCCGATCGCGTTGGCGAGTTTGCCATCGGCACCAACATCGAGTTGACGCAGGTGATTGGCCATATCCTGCAGGACGAGAAGTTCCCAGGCATCCACGTGGCGTTCGGTGATCCTTACGGCGTCCACACCGGCGCCGGCTGGAAATCGACCACGCACATTGATGTGGTGGCGACGCGGTTCAACATCTGGGTCGACGGCCGCCAGATCATGGCGGACGGCAAGTTTCTGATCTCCGAGTTCTGACCCGGCGCCACACGTGGTTCCAGGCCTTCGCGCGTCGTTCAACGCCTCCTGGACCGACGCCAAGTACCGCGACCTCATCGCCCAACTTGAACGGCGCACCGGCGCCACGCTCGGCTTCCCGATCAGCGAGACGCCGTTTTTTCTGCCGCGAGCCCTGGCCGCGCGGCTTGCCGACACCGGCCTCGAGCTGGTGAGTCAATTGCTCGACAACGAAGAAGTCATGTCGGCGGCACGCGGCGCGGTCCCGGCTCGGTTCGCCGGTCCCGGCGCCGAGCCGCTGCCGACGTTCCTGCAGGTCGACTTCGGCCTCGTGCGAGGATCGGACGGCTCGATTGAGCCAAAACTCGTCGAGCTCCAGGCTTTCGCATCGCTGTACGGGTTTCAACTCGCCATGGCCGAGGCCTATCGCGACGCATTCGGCCTGCCTGAATCGCTTGGCTACTTTCTGGGTGACCTCGACGGAGTCCAGTATCTTTCGCTCGTCGGCGATGCCATCGTCGCCGGACACGATCCCAATGAGGTCGTGTTGATGGAAATCGAGCCGCGCAAACAAAAGACCTGGCCCGACTTCATCGTCACCGAGCAGATGTGGGGCGTTCGCGCGATCGACACCGGCGAAGTAAAGCGCGAAGGGCGGCGGCTTTACTATCGGCGGGATGGGCGGCTGACGCAGATTCGCCGGATCTACAACCGCGTCATCCCTGACGAGCTCGAACGCAAACGCATCCAGCTGCCGTTCGGCTACGGCGACGACCTCGAAGTGGAGTGGGCGGGACACCCGGCGTGGTACTTCCAGATCAGCAAGTTTTCGATTCCGTGGCTGCGCCACCCATCGGTGCCCGAAACGCGATTTCTCGACGGCATCGAAAGCCTCCCTGCAGATCGATCGCGCTACCTGCTGAAGCCGCTGTTCTCATTCGCGGGCGGCGGCATCATCTTCGAGCCGACCGACGCGCAGATCGACGCGATCCCGGCCGACGAGCGCAAGAACTACATCCTGCAGGAGCGCATCGTATTCGAGCCGGTGATCGACACACCGGAAGGCCCGACCCAGGCCGAGATTCGCATCATGTATGTGCGCCGGGGCCGCACGTTCGTGCCGGTTTTGCCGCTACTGCGCATGGGTCGCGGCAAGATGATGGGCGTCGATCACAACAAGGGCCTGAGATGGGTCGGTGCCTCGGCCGGGCTGATCAGTTGACGGCGCGAGGCTCAGGAACGGATCCCTTTCCCTCGCGCAGAATCAGGACGCGGTCGGCAACCGCCCGCATCTCTTCCCGATCATGCGTCACATAGATCAGCGGAACGTGCAGCTCGCTTCTGATACGCAGGATATAGGGCAGGATCAGATCGCGGCGCTCGCGATCCACGCCGGCGAGCGGTTCGTCCAGGAGCAGGATCGACGGGCGCGTCATCAACGCTCGCGCGATCGCCACCCGTTGTTTTTCTCCGCCCGACAGCATCGTGACGCGGCGATTGAGCAGGTTGGCGACGTCGAGAATCTGCGTAAGCCTGGCGAACGCATCCTGCTCTCCGACGCTGCCGGCCGGGCGCGCCCCGTACAGAATGTTCGATTTCACATCCAGGTGCGGAAACAGCAGCGCATCTTGCGGCACGTAGCCGATGCGGCGTTCCCGGGCGGGCACATCGATGCCCCGCGCCGACGAGAACAGCACGCGATCGCCGACCTGAATTTCGCCGCGATCGGGCGTGCGGATCCCTGCGATGGCCTCCAGCAGCGTGGTCTTGCCACTGCCGGACGGGCCGGACAGGCCGAGCACTTCCACTGACGCGGAGTCCCGGACCTCCAGCGTAAACGCGCGCTGCGCCAGACGTACATCAAGCGTCAACGCAATCACGTGGCGCTCCGCTGCTCGATCAGGCGGTTCGAGGCGTAGATGGCGCCAAACGCCAAGGCCGCTGAAATCGCGACCAGCACCCACGCCGCATCTTCGCGGCCGGTTTCGACGAGCGTATAAATGCCGACAGCGAGCGTTCGCGTTTGTCCCGGTATCGCGCCGGCCACGATAATCGTCGCGCCAAACTCTCCGAGCGCACGCGAAAAGCCGAGCACAGCGCCCGCGGCCACTCCCTTACTGGCCAGCGGCAGCGTAATCGTTCGCAGGATCCGAAACCGTCCGGCGCCGAGCGTTGCGGCGATCTGCTCGTAACGTTGGTCGACCTGCTCGATGCCAGCCCTGACGCTGCGAACCACCAGGGGAAAGCTGATCACCATCATTGCGATGACGACGGCCTTCCAAGTGAAGATGATCTCGATCCCCGCGGCGTCGAGGGCCTGGCCGACCGGGCTACGCCGGCCAAACAGCCACAGCAACAGCAGACCGGTCGCGACCGGTGGCAACACGAGGGGCAGCGAAACCACCGTTTCAACCAGTGCCTTGCCCGGAAATCGCTGTCGGGCCAGCAGCCACCCTGTCGCAATGGCCGGCGGCAACACCAGCGCCGTGGCAATCGCAGCCATCGTCACCGTGAAACGCGTTATGGCCCACGTCTCTGCGGTCATTCCCGGGGCCGGCCGAAGCCGCGCTTGTCGAATACCGCTCGCGCGGCCGGCGCTTTGAGGAATTCGAGGAAGCGCCGCGCTTCGCTTTCCGACGCGCCACGAATCACGGCGGCCGGATAAGAGATGTCGAGGTATGGGTGTTCATTGGCCGCCACTCGCGCGACGACGCGGACGCGCGACCCGATCACGTCGGTGGCAAAGACGATTCCGGCATCGACCCGACCCGCGTCCACCGCGGCAACGACGCCGCGCGCCGTCGCAAACGGCACCACTTTCGGCTCGAGGTGCACCCATGCCTGTTGCCGCTCGAGCCATCGGCGCCCGTAGACGCCGGCCGGAACCGCGGCCGGCTCTCCCATCGCCAACCGCGTCACGTCGCCCTTCAACAGCTGCGCAAGTGTGACCGTGCTGCCGCGGTCAGGCGCGATGACGGCGAGCTCGTTCGTCAACAAACGGACGCGCGTTCCAGGAACGATTAATCCCGCCTTCTCGACGACGTCCATTTGAGCGTGGTCGGCGCTGAGGAAGAGACCCACGCGAGCGCCTTCGACGATTTGCCTGGCGAGCGTGTTCGAACCGCCGCTGTTGATGGCGACAGTCACGCCCGTCGCCGCGCGATAGAGGCCGGCGATCTCGTCGAGCGCGTCGTACGCGCTCGTGGCGACCGACACGACCAGACCGGGGGGCTGCGCGGCGACAGGCGTGCTGAACGCCGTCAGAACTGTAGCGCTGGCTGCGAGACAGTGCACGAATTTTGTGACCAGGCGTGGCAGCATGAGACACCGAATAATTTAGTATGTTTTAGAGCGATTTATGATACGAATTCAGTCGATTTTGACATGACAGCAAATTTCACGAACCTGAGGCTCGCCGGTCGGCACTTGGCCCGATGAGTGATCGACTGACCGTCCGCGCCGCCGCCGATCGATTAGGCGTCTCGTACTCGACGTTGAAACAATGGATTTACGACGGATCGATCCGCACAACCAGGACGCGCGGCGGCCACCATCGAATTGCCCAGAGCGAGATCGAGCGTCAATTGGTCGCGCAGGATCGCACCGCCGTCAGTACCCTGGCATCGCCGAAGGCCGCTGCCGCAAAGGAACGCGGCATACTCGTTGCCCTGAGCGGGCGCAATCAGCTGCGCGGCGTCGTCGAGGAAGTTCGCGGCGATGGCCTACTCTCGCAGGTGCGGCTGCGAATCGGCGATCAGACGCTGACGGCGGTGATCACGCGCGACGCGGTGTCCGAGCTCAAGCTCAAGCGAGGCGACGAGGCCGTCGCGATCATCAAGTCCACCGAAGTGATGATCGGCCGTACTGCGCCCGATCGGCACCACACGCGCAGGTAGTAGGATTTCAGGATGTTCAAGATTCGACGAGCACTGGTCGTTTTCATGGGCGTGATTGGCCTGCTCGGGCGGGTCAGTGGTCAGCAACCCGCGCCGCCTGCCGCGCAGCAGCCGGCGGCCCCGCAGCCGTATCTGCTTGGCAACCCGCTCGGCCTGCCGAGCACTCCGACGCCGGACGGCAAGTTCGCGCCGATGTCGGCACACGTCAAGGTCTACGGCGCGATTTATTCCGCCGAGAGTTGTTCCTACGACCCCGATCGCGGCGTCATCGTCGTGCCCAATCGCGGCGTCCCTCAGAATGTTCAGGCCAACAACGCGTGGATCTCGTTTCTCAACCATGACGGGTCGGTGCACACACCGCGGTGGATCGGCATCGCGGCGCCCGGACCGCAGCGCACCAACAGCAATCCGCCGCTCGTGCTGAACGAGCCGCTCGGCAGCGACATCGTCAACGGCATTCTGTACCTCGCCGATCGCGATGGCGGCACGGCGCAGGGCGAACCGAGCGTGTCAGTCGTGCGAACGTTCGACATGAAGACGGGCCTGCCGGTGCGTGAGTATCGCGTCGAAAAGTCGACGGGCTTCAACGACCTGGCGATTGATAAAGCCGGCAATATCTACGGGACGGTGACCGGACAGGGCGACGGCGCGCAGGTGTGGAAGATCACGCCTGACGGCGCCGCCTCGATTTTCCTGCAGGGCGCGCCGCTGGCCGCGCCTAACGGCGTGGCCATCGACGGCAAAGGCAACATCGTCGTCGTCAACATCGGCAACCCCGACGTGTTGACGTTCTCGCCCGAGGGCAAGTTGCTGCTGACCGAGAAGGCCGCTCAGTCAGGCAACGACGGGATCGTGATCATGGCCGACGGCACGAAGTACGTGAGCAGCGTCGTGAACGGCGGCGTCTCGAGAATCCGTCCCGGGCAGGCCGCCGAACTGATCGCGCAGAACATTCCAAGCCCGGCTTCGATGTGTTACGACAGCGGCGCCAATCAGCTCGTCATCCCGATGAACGCCAACAACGCCCTCGCGTTCATTCCGCTGAAATAACGGCAGCGGCGGGGCGCTTACTGCGGTCTCTTGAACAGACCGACGTACACCGCTTTGCCGAGAATGTGTCCCTGCATCGCCTTCATCACGTTCGCGCGTGTTTCGAACGCGTCGGTTGATGCGGGAACCTCGATCTTGGTGTCGAGCGCGTAAATTTCGAACGTGTAGTGATGGGGCGGACCTGACGCGGGTGCGCCGGGGCCGCGGTACACCGGGCCGCTGGCGCTGATCTGCATGCTGCCGTCCGGCAGCTTCTCGCCCTTGGGCACGCCTTCCGGCAGGCCGGTCGCGGTGCCCGGAATATTCCAGACCAGCCAATGCACCTGCGTCTCCGTCGTCTTGTTGCGGGCGACATCCGGATCGAGCATGTGCAGCACGAACGACACAGTACCGGGCGGCGTGTTCGTCCAGTTCAGCGCTGGCGAGATCTGCTCGCCGGCTTGCGTGTACTTTACGGGGATCGGATCGCCATCCGGCCACGCGGGCGTGCTCAGCGTCATCGCCGGACGAGGTGGTTGCGCCGAGGCGGGTGCCTGCGCTCGAGCAGCGCCGGTCATGAGAAGCAGTGCGGCAATTACGGAAAATGCTCGTTTCATGGCGGGATTATCTCTCGGATCCCGCCCGCCGCGATCGCGGTTCCCGGCTAGAATCCCGGTCTGGAGATTTCCATGCGCCGCATCCTTGCTGCCCTTGCTATCGCTTCGTTGCCTGCCGCCATCACCGCGCAGAACTCGGCGGCGACCGACCGGCTTACGCTGGACCTGTATTGGGAGTACGAAACGGTGTCGGACCCTCAGCTGTCACCAGACGGCTCGCAGGTAATCTACACACGGCAGTGGATCGACAAGGTGAACGACAAGCGCGAGTCGTCGCTGTGGATCATGAACGCCGATGGCAGCAGGAACCGCGTGCTCGTGCGTGGCAGCAATGCGCGCTGGTCTCCGAACGGGGACCGCATTCTCTACACGGCGCAGGGTGAGCCGCGCGGCTCGCAGATTTTCGTCCGCTACATGGACGCCGAGGGCGCGATCTCGCAAATCACGCACGTGCTCGAAGCGCCGTCAGCTGTGACGTGGAGCCCCGATGGCCAATCGATCGGCTTCACGATGAAGGTCGAGAAAAAGAATGTCTGGAGCATCAAAATGCCCGAGCGCCCGGAGGGCGCGAAGTGGACGGAGATGCCACGCATTGTCGAGCGCCTAGACTATCGTCAGGACGGCCAGGGTTTCAGCGACGACGGCTACCGGCATATCTTCACCGTGCCGGCGACAGGCGGCACGCCGCGGCAACTCACCAACGGCGACTGGGATCACAACGGTGTCGAGTTCACGCCAGACGGCAAGCAGATTCTGTTTACGTCGCTGCGAATTCCGGACGCCGACTACGAATTCCGGGACTCGGAGATTTATTCAGTTGACGTCGACACCGGTGCCATCGCGCAACTGACGCGCCGCAAGGGACCGGACAACAACCCCAAGGTCTCCCCTGACGGCAAACTGGTGGCCTATACGGGCTTCGACGCGTCCAACAACACGTGGCAGGACAGCAAGTTGTATCTGATGAACATCGACGGCAGCAATGCGCGGGTGATCTCGGGCGACTGGGATCGATCGCCGCAAAACGTGCAGTGGAAGGCCGATGGCACCGGCGTGTATTTCACGGCGCAGGACTCCGGTCATCAGAATCTCTACACGCTGCCACTCGCGGGCATGCGTAGTGACGTCGTCCAGCCGGTGACGCGTGGCACGCAGATGCTGACCACGACCATGGTATCGAAGGCCGGGAAGGCGGTCGGCGTTTCCACTTCGTTCCAGGCCCCGCCCGACATCGTGACCTACGACGTGTCCAAGCCGGAACAGGTGTGGCGGTTGACATCCGTCAACGACGACATCCTCAAGAACAAGAAGCTCGGCGACGTCAAGGAGATGTGGTACACGGCGCCGGACGGCCTCAAGGTTCAGGGCTGGTACATGACTCCGCCGGATTTTGATCCGGCAAAAAAATACCCGATGCAACTGCACATCCATGGCGGCCCGCACAGCATGTACGGCGTCGGGTTCAACTACGGTTGGCAGGAGCAGGCCGCCAATGGTTACGTCATTCTCTACACCAACCCGCGCGGCAGTACGGGCTACGGCAGCGAGTTCGGCAACAAGATCGATAACGACTATCCGGGCAAGGACTACGACGATCTGATGGCCGGCGTCGACGAGTTGCTCAAGAAGGGGTTCGTCGACGAACGCAACATGTTCGTTACCGGCTGCAGCGGTGGTGGCGTCCTGACGGCGTGGATCGTCGGCAAGACCGATCGCTTCGCCGCGGCCTCGGCAAACTGCCCGGTCATCGACTGGCTCAGCTTTGTCGGAACGACCGACAGCGCGTTCTGGTACTACAATTTCGAAAAGCTGCCGTGGGAGGATCCGACCGAACACATCCGGCGGTCGCCGCTGACCTACGTCGGCAACGTCAAGACACCGACGATGCTGATCACGGGCGTGCAGGACCTGCGGACGCCGATGCCGCAGACCGAGCAGTTCTACAGCGCCCTGAAATTGCGCAAGGTGCCAACGGCGATGATCAGGATGAACAACGAATGGCACGGCACATCGTCCACGCCTTCGAACTTCGTCAGGACGCAGTTGTACTTGCGCTACTGGTTCGACAAGTACAAGCGCGGCGCGAGTGCCACGACAACGGCGCCTCGATAACTTGCCAGTGGGGGGGTGTTCGGGCGCCCGGTCGCCTCACCCCCTGCTCCTCATCGACACGGACACCGCATGCGACTCACGTCTGTACTGATTCCTTTACTAGTGACCGTCACGGCGCTCGGCGCTCAGGTGCCAGGCGTCGACCAGGCCACCATCGCCAGGATCCGTGGTGAAGCCATCACCAATTCCAGGGCGATCGAGACGCACTGGTGGCTCTCCGAGAGTTTCGGTCCTCGCGCCACCGGAACGCCCGGCTACAGCGCCGCCGCCGAGTGGGTGATGAAGCAGTTCCACGAGTGGGGCCTGAAGAACATCCACACCGAGCGGTTCCCGTTCGGTCAGGGCTGGACGATCGAGCGTTTCTCCGCGCATCTGCTGACACCGCAGCCGTCGGTGCTGATCGGACTACCACGCTGGTATTCACCGTCCACGAACGGCACGGTGACGGCGGACGTCGTCTACGTGAAAGCCACGACCGAAGCCGACCTCGCGAAGTACAAGGGCCAGCTATCGGGAAAGATCGTCATTCTTCAGCCGGTGCGGCCGGTGCGTATGCTGGAAGGTCGCATCGTACTTCGCATGAACGACAACGACTGGGCTGAAGCGATGAAGCTGCCCGAGCCAAAGCCCACGGCTTCGACGCCGGCTTCAGCTGCCGCGGGTGCGATGACGCCGCAGCAATTCTCGCAACTGGTGCAGCGGTTCCTCGTCGCCGAAGGTGCCGCCGCGGTTCTCGATCGCGGCTCGGACAGCGACCTGTCGGCCGGCGGCAGCGACCTGTCCTGGCAGACGCAGCGCGTCGATGGCGGCACGATCTTTCCTGGCAACGGCGGCAGCCGCGATCCCGCCGCGCCGAAACAAGTGCCCTCTGCCACGCTCGCGGTCGAGCATTACAACCGCCTCGTGCGCATGATCGAGCACGGCCAGCCGGTGCGGATGGAAATCAACATCCAGACAAAGTTCCACCCCGAGACGAACTCGGAAGGAAACGCCTTCAACATCATTGCGGAGATTCCGGGCACCGACCTCGCGAATGAAGTGGTCATCCTGGGCGCGCACTTCGACACCTATCCGTACGCGACAGGAGCCACCGACAACACGACGGGTTCGGCCGCGATGATTGAAGCGGTGCGAGTGATCCAAAAGCTCGGCCTGAAGCCGCGCCGGACGATTCGGCTCGCGCTGTGGGCCGCTGAAGAACAAGGGCTGCTTGGCTCCCGCAACTACGTCGCCCGTCATTATTACGATGCCAAGACGAAGTCGCCGAAGCCCGAGCACGCCAACGTCCATGCCTATTTCAATCTCGACAACGGCACCGGACGCATCGTCGGCATCTGGGGACAGGGCAATACCGGCGCGATGAAATCGTTCGAGCAGTGGGGCGCGGCGTTGAAGGATCTCGGCTGGAAGAATGTCAGCCCGCGTTCCGTGACGCAGACCGACCATGCCTCGTTCGATGAAGCCGGCATACCCGGTTTTCAATTCATCCAGGAGCGGCTCGAATACAACTCACGGACCCACCATTCGAACATGGACACCTTCGATCACGTGCAAAAAGATGACGTGATTCAGCAGGGCGCAGTCGCCGCGGTCTTCGCGTGGTATGCAGCGAACGTCCCGGAGAAGTTACCGCGCAAGCCGCTGCCGAAGCAGTAGCCGGGGCTACTGCTTGACGACTGCAACTTTGACGCGACCCGACACGCGCGCCATGCAGGCCAGCCGGTACGGGCCCGGCTCGAGCGAGCACAAGTCCTCGAGCGTGGAGCGTTCGGTGCCACCGATCGCGTTGAGCTGCTCGGCACCGCTGAGGATTTTCACCGGATCCATTCCACAGACGCCCTGATGGCAGTCTGCTTCGAGCGCGATGCCCGCCTTGTCGGCCGCCTCGCAGATCGTCTGCCCTGGCGCGCATGGCGCGAGCTGGTTCGGGCCCTCGAAAAACACGCCGACAGTCGTGTCGGCGGAGGCGCCGGCACTTGGTGCCGCGGCCGCGACGCTTTTCTGCAACGCATCGAGTGGTACACCCGCATTCGTTTCCAGCGACACCACCGTCGGGGGCTTGACGATCTTGCGGTCGTCGCGGAACTCCAGCACCTGTTGCCCGAGCAGGATGCGATCGCCGTCGCGGAGGCGCATCGGCCGCGTCACGCGCACCTGTGTGCCGTTGGCGGATCCAAGGTCCTTCATCACCACCACGCCGCCCTTGAACGTCAGCGACAGGTGCCGCCGGGACAACGAGCCGTCTTCAGGAGCAATCGTCCGATCGGGCGACTGCCGCCCAATCACAGTCGTGCCTTCCTTGAGTTCGAACTGGGTGATGCACTGCCCGGCTTCGTTGTAATGGACGACCGCGTTCGGGCGCTTGCGATCGCCGACGACGAGCCATTGCCGGCCGGCGCGAATGACGGCGCCGCGATCGAGATCGATGGCACGCTCGACGTCCGACTGAAACAGCACGCCCGCCTCCGAGCCCTGATCCTGAAGGATGTATTTCCCGCCGGTCACCGTGATCACGGCGTGGACGTCGCTCAGGGACTGATCCTGCGGAAACGACACGTCGGCGTTGCGCCCGACCGACGTCGCGCCTTCCGGCTTCAACGGGTATTCGTTGGCTTCGACGCCTGACGGCAGGATGCTCACCAGCGAGCACGACGCGATCGGCGCAGCCGCGGTCGGCGGGGGCGGCGGCGCGGCGGCCACCCCGCTCGCGGCCTCGGCCACGCTCTTGGGGGTGATCGCCGGCATCATCACGCTCTTTGGACCGATGCCGGACGCCGCGATGATGCTCGCCTGCCGTGGCTCCGCGACCGGCGGCGGCGCTGCCTCCCCATCACCCGGCTCGAATTCCAGCTGCACGTCGATCTTGACGCGGCCGGCAAGCTTTTGCGCGATGACGTCGGCAACCAGCACCCCGTCGCGCATCGCGGCTTTGATGTTGCCGCGGCGTTTGACCTCGACGAACGTCGACGGATCGCGGGCAAAATCCGTGGTTTCGAAGTACGCGGGACTGAGAATGTCGCCGGCGAGATAGACGTTCGGCTGGCGCGTTTCGAGCAATGGAGTGACGACCGGCCGGGTCTTGTTGCTCGGCCCGCCGGCGACCAGCGGCACGCCGATGCGGGTCAGCAACGCTTCCGGAATGTCTTCACCGATACAGGCGATACAGAACGTCTTCGAAAACTCGAGCTGCGTCGTCTCGGCGGGCTTGCCCGCGACGGCCACGCGCGAGGTGCGCAGCGACAGAAACGACCGGCCATTGTCGTCGAGCATGGCGACCGGTTCGCTGCTCGGCAAGTAGCGGATGTTGCCATTGCCCATGAAGGCTTCGAAAAAAACATCGGCCAGCGCCCGCGATACCTTCGGCATCTTGTCGCCACGATACGACCAGTACACGCACGACGAGTCGTTGGCCGCCGCCTTGGCGTTGGAGATGGCAATCACCGCCTCGCCGGCCGACGTGCCGCCGCCGATCACGCACACCGGCTCGCCGACATACATCGCTGGATCACTCAACGCAAACGCCAGGCCGGCCACGTCCCCGGGAATGTCGAGACGGCGTGGCACGCCGCGGCCGAACGCAAGCACGACGTGCCTGGCTTTGAAGATCTGCTCGCTCTTGAGGTTGTGATTCCACGTCACCGCGTTCCAGACGTCGCCGTCGCGCTCGAGGCTGGTGAGCTCCACGCCGACCTGCGCCGGAACGCCATGCTCTCGGTACAGCGCCTTCCACTCGACGCACATCCGATCTTTGTCGATGGGCTTGAAGTGCAGCTTGGCGACGAGCGGCCCGCCCTTCGGGAACTGCATGCGATCGCCGCCGCCATAGTCCGGCAGGATCTGCTTGTCTTTCGCGTAATCGCGAATGCGCTTCATCAGGTCGTCGTAATCGATGACCAGCGCGGCAAGGCCGAGCTCCTTGGCGCGAAACGCGGCAGCCGTGCCGAACGGGCCGCCGCCGACAATCAGTACGTCGAGAACATCGGGCAGATTGACAGGCTCGGCCAGGATGAGCCTGCCGTCACGTTCGGTCTCACGCGATTCAGTCACGCTGCCCGCTGCTCCCCTGCCCGGAAGCTGGCGCCGTCAGCGACCGGAACCACTCCGTGACTTGTCCGAGGAACGTGGTCGGCCTCGGAGTAATTGGCGCGCCGGGCGGCTGATCGGTGACAGTCCACACATTGCCGTCGCGCACGTACATCCGCCGCATCTCTTCGAGATTCAGCGGCCGGCCGCCTCTGCGGCCGAACACCGCGACCTGGTTGCCGCTTTCGTCCACAGCGCGATCGCGGTCCAGGCCTTTGGAGATCGCCAGCGCCGGCCCATGGGTCTTGCGTGTCGCAATCAATCGCGGGCGCGGCCGGGGGCTGAATCCCATCGCACCCGGCGTCTCGTTCGACGAGACCAGCTGCAGCACGCGCAGGCCATTGTGCCCGTCGGCCACATACGCGAACACCGACGCGTTGGTCATCCCGACCTTGACGTCGTTGACGTCATCAAGAGCGCCGTCCGCATTGAACGTTTGATCGATCCGCGGCTGCTCGGGCCGCTCGACGTCGACGATTACGACGCCTTGCTTGCCGCCGGCCACATACGCATAGGTCCTGGCCACGTAGACGTTGCGGGCGTCGCCGATCTTCAACGTCGCCGACGGCACCAGCCGCGCTCGTTCAGGCATCGTGACCTCCACGACCTTGAAGCCCTCGGCATCGGTGATGAACGCGTAACGGAACTGGATCGCGACGGCGTTGGCTTTGTTCATTGGCACCTCGCTGACGATGCGAGGCGCCAGCGGCGTGCTCAGATCGACTACGACCAGACCGCGGTCGCAGACGATATAGGCGTAGTTGCCGGCGATGGCGAGATTGCGAGCACCGCGCAGCCGTCCTTCCGGATTGAACGCCGCCGCACGCCGCAGCATGTTGTTGCCCGGATTGCCGTCGAGCAGGGTCGCCGCCGTCGACAGCACCAGCCCCTCTTCGAGGTCGGTGATGTAGATGTAGCCGTATAGCGGATGAATCGGCTGCTCTTCGTTTTCTGGGCGGCGGCTGCGTGCCGGGTCGACGGCAAGCGTCGAGGGTGCCGCGACCGCCGTCGCGTGACGCGTGCCGACCCGGGTGCGCTGACCGAGCGGCGACACCGGCGCGCTGACGATTTTTTCGGAGAATCCTTTCTGATGGACCTGCGCGATGTCGAACACCTTGAAGCCGCCATCACCGTCGGCGATGTAGAGGTATTCCCCGCGCGCCTGCACGCCGAGCGCGTTCGACGATCCATGGTGGATGGCCGTCGTGAGTTTCTGTCCGCGCCGCTGGTGCGCTGCGTAACGTTCAGGGTACGCGAGCTTGTGCAGGTCGCTGCCGATGACCGCTTGCGGCTCGTCGAATTCAGTGACCTCCACAGCCTCGACGCCGCCGTGGCCCGTCGCGACGTAGGCAAACCGTCCGATGAAATTCACGAAATTCGTGCCCAGCAGGAGCAGCTGCGACATCACCGCGTTGTTGTCGCCGTTGGCCGAGACGTGGCAGTCGGTGCACGTCTTGGTTTCTGTGGCGCGGACGGTGTGCGGCACGTGCGTGTTGAACGCCTGTCCGGAGAAGCCTTCGGCCGACACTGTCTGCTGCTGGCCGTAAATCGTCTGCCGGTTTTGATCCTGCGAGCTGACGACCACCGCACTCGACGATCGCACCGGGGAGATGCGGCCGCGCATCGCAGTGCTGTCCTTGCCAAGCATGTAGACGTCGTCGCGCAGCACCTGAAAGTTGTACGACGTCCAGTTCCGCGTCGTGCGCAGCTCGTTGTGCAAGACGTCCCGGCGCTGGTTGGCCGTCTGCGACAAGTGGCATCCAAAGCAACTGGTGACCCATGACGAATGACATGTCGTGCAGGTCATCCGCTCGTCCGCATGCGCCAGATTTGGTGACGTCCCGTCGCCCCAGGTCTTGCCGTCCCGCTGCATGGTCTTCGCGAGACGCGCCCGCTCATTGAACAGCGCATTACCCGGGGTAATGCTGTCCATCACCTGCGGCACCAGCCATGACAGGTTCTCGTTCGTCATCGAGCGCTGCACCAGGCGACGCGTCCGTGGATCGGCCTGGAAACGCGGCCGGTCGAATGGCGTGTTGAGCGACAACAGATTCGTGCCGCCCCCCTCGGGCGCTGCGGGGCCGGTCGTCCGCAGCGTCCAGCTTGCAGGCGCGGGATCGTTGCCATAGGCGCGACGCGTCGACGTGCCGTGGCAGTCGGCGCAGGTAATCTCCACCGCGACTCGCGGTTCTCCGTACAGTTTGCCGTTGCCGTGGTTGTCCTGTTTGAAATGGCAATCGACGCATTGCATCCCGCGTTCGAGATGGATGTCTTTCAAGTGCACCGGCTTGCCGCTGCGCTCCTCCGCGCGCGCGAGCCGCGAGGCCGGCCGCTCCGCGGCGGCGCGCAAGTCGGTATAGCCCACCGCCTCGGCGAGCGCCGTGCTCGAGGTGTCTTTCACCAGCGCGCCGGATGCGTCGATGAGGTTTCCTTTGCGGTCGCGTTTGAACACCGCGCGAAACAACCAGCTGTGGCCGTGGAAGTCGGCGAATTGCGTCTGCTTCAGCGTGCGGTTGAACTCCGGCGAGCCGGTGCGATGCAGGAACTCCGGATCCGACCACAAACCACGCACCGCGCTGCCTTCGGGATTGCGTTTCTCGATCGCGACACGTTCAGAGGCAGACAGCGAGCGGCTGGACACCGGGTACATCTTGTCGCCGTCGGTCTCGTTATCCCACCACGTCAGGCCCTGGTAGGTTGCCAGCATGTTGGTGCCGGGATGCATGTGACACGTCATGCATTGGCTGGTCGGCACGGTCGTGGTCAACACGTGCTGAATCGGATGTCCTGACTCGGTCTTCGAGATCATCTCGTCGGACGACTGGCTCAGGCCTCGATGGCCCGCCGACGCGTACGACGCCGAGTGCACCGGCGAGCGATCGTTGGCGTAGACGACATGGCAGGCGGTGCAGCCGCTCGAGCGGTAGTCGCCGGCAACGTCGTTCGAACCGATGAAGTTCAGCGTCGGATCGAGCAGGCGCGTCTTCTGCAGTCCGATGAACACCGGATCGGTGCGATTGAGAGTGCCGAGGCCGCGGTTGCTCAAGCGGTTCTTCGGCCGCCCGGGCTCTTCATCGGGATCCGGATTGCCGACTTCAAGCGGCCTGCGGCCGCCGCGCTCGAAGACGCGAAGGATGTTACCGGGCTGCGTCACCTGGAACGGGAACAATGGCTGCAGAAACGCCAGAAGCCCCTGGCGCTGGATCATCAATGGCGTCGGCGCGGGAACGGTATTGACGATCGCCGGCTTGCCGTCCCTGGTGTAGACCTCGCCGAATTGCGTGTCCTTGATTGGATACGAACCGTTGTTGTAGAGCGCGGCTCCCCACAACATGCCGCCGTGACGCATCGAGCTCTTCGAGACGTTGCGCACTTCTTCGGCGTGACAGGCGCCGCAGGTCTCTTCGGCGACACGTAAGTCGCCGGGGTTGACGAAGCGAATGAACTCAGCGCTCTCCTCGAGCGCGCGATACCAGACGTTGGGCGGATTCGCCGCGGTCTTCCAGATGTCGAGGCGCGGTTTCACGTGCGCTCTCGATTTGATCTGTTCGAAACCGGATGACCCCCTGGCGATCGATGCCTCGCGCGTCGCGGTCGCGTCACCGCCATGGCAATCCGTGCAGCCGGCGCGCACGCCTTCCTTGTGCATCGAAGCCGAGTCGGGCTTGTGGCAGGTCAGGCACCCCGCACTCTTTCGATCGGCGTCGGCCTGAGACTGGTTGTTGAGCGTCGGCGCCGCCACAGGCTGCGGAGGTGGCGCCTGCAGGGCGGCACTGGCGCGGCCGGAGGCGACGCTCCAGGTGAGCGCCAGCACAAACGTCAGGACTGCGACGGCCAGCCACGACGACGGTTTCGACGAAGCACGCTTGATCACGCTCAGGCTCCCAGTGACCTAGTACATCAACGTCAGAACGAGGAACGGAGAGTACAGGACCTTGTCGGCAAAAATCTGCTTGAACCCGGTGCCGGGAAGCAATGCCGACACGCCGGCCGTTATCACCATGTTGTCATTCAGTGCCGGACGATACTGAAAGCCGCCGCCCAGGTCGATGCCAATGGCGCGGTCGATGTCCCCTTGAAACAACAGCCGCTGCAGCGACTCAGTGCGATGGAACCGCAGCAGGTTGGCGTTGGTGATCAGCTTCAACTTGGTGGTCAGCTCGGCATCGAGGCCGGCATTGAGGATCAGGACGCCTGGATTGACGAAGCTGGCCTGCCCTTCGCTCTTGCTGCTGCGCAGCGCCGGCAACACGCTGGCGCGGCCGTGGAGGCCGACCGCGGTTTGCGGCAACCGCAGCCCCTGGCGCTGCCAGAAGCTGAACGGACCGCCGGCGATGTTGGGGTTGTCCGCAATCGCGTCAAAACCCTTCGCCTGATCGTCGTCCGGATCGTCGTCGCCGGAGGCGTAGACAAAGCCGATCCGGGGGCGGTACCAATCCTTGTCGACGGAAAATTCGACGGCCGCGAACTGCGCGTTGATGTCGAGCGGCCCGGCGGAAACACCGTTGAAGTCGTCCGTGCCAAATGCCTGGTAGAACTGATGCGTCACGTTGAGACGGCCCCAATGGCCGTCACCGCCGAAACCCGCATACAGCGCGTGAACCCGGTGCGGTCTGACCGTGCCAACTGGCGACGGACGCGCCAGAAAACCGTTCGCGTCGTAAAAGAACTCTTCGCCGTCGTCGAAGTTCGCGTGCACGCTCAGCGAAATCGTGTAGCCGGGCGTGAGGAAATCCTGAAAATAGTAATTGGCGATATAGACCCGCTGATGGCGACGCTCCAGCAGGTTCAGCTCGCTGTTGGTTTCTTTCTCCAGCTGATCGAAGACAGCGACGTTCCATTGATGGCGATTCTTGCCAGCATTGCCGAATGCGCGGACGCCGAGGTTGGTGTCGCGAAACAGGAAGCCGCGAAAATCGCTGTTGAACGGCTGAATGCCGGCGCGCAGCGAGATGAAGTCGAAGTTTGGACCGACGTCGGCGAGCTTCACTTCGCCGAATGCCTCCTGCAGCGCGATGTGCTGACGGCGACGCGTCGCCGGCGATTCCGGCGAGACGCTGAGGTTGTTGCGTTCACGCAGGTTGACGTAATTGAAATTGAACTGCGGCGTCACGCGAATCGCCCAGTCGCGCGGCTTGAACGCCGTGCTGCCCTTGAACAGTTCGAACGAGAAGATCGCATTGGGCAGCACCGCGTACTGGCTGCCGTCACCGAAAAACTCCTCCGAGCCGGGACGCTCCGTGCTGACTCCTGAGGGCGTCGGCACGACCCGGTACTCGAGCGGCGTTTCGGAGATCGCCGTCAGCGCCATGAAAATCTCGTCGCCGATCACCGGCAGGTCCCCTTTGAGCACGTTCTGGTCGTAGGGGTCGAAACCGCGATTTCGGACGAACGGATACTCACCGTCCTGCCCTTGATAACGGGTCCAGTCGGGGAACCGCAGCCGCCATCGATCGGTGACCTCGATGAAGTCTGCGATCGTAAAAGTCATCGCGATGTCGAGGGCGGTGCGCTCGCCCGCGGCGACGGCGACTTCGCGCTGCACCGGCACGAACCCGGTGTCCTGGATCGAGATGATGTAGACGCCGGGAGCCAGCCCGCCGACGGCGAAGCTGCCGTCCGGCGCGGTGACCGCCTGGCGTTCGGCCTCGCTTTCCTTGTTCCGTACCGTCACGGTCACGCGTGGCAGCGGCGCGCCGCGACTGTCCCTGACGGTGCCTGCGACCGTCGCGCGTGATCCCTGCGCGAAGGCCGGCGCCGCCGGTGCCAGCAGGATCATGCACAACGCGAGAGAGGGCCAGAATCGTCTCATTCACCACCTTCCGCTCGGATCCACTCGACTCGATATTCGCGCGTCGCAAACGCGACGCGATCGCCTTCGACGAGACGCCGCGGCGCTGTCAGGCGTGCGCCATTGACCCACGTGCCGTTTGCGCTGTTCTGATCCGTGACGATCACTTCCGTCGACGAGACGTCCACCGACGCGTGGATCTTCGACACTTCGTCGCTGTCGATCCGAATCGTCGCCGCCGAGCCGCGCCCGATTACCGAGCGGCC
>DASPNQ010000006.1:0-25201 GCA_035626435.1 Vicinamibacterales bacterium | reverse complement strand
CTGGCCCACACGCGCGCAAACGCGCTTCGGCGAGGCAGGCTCACTCGCGCGCAGACGCGCTTCGGCCGGGGCTGGCCCACGCGCAGACGCGCTTCGGCGAGGCTGGCCCGCACGCGCGCAGACGCGCTTCGGCGGGGCTGGCCCACACGCGCGCAATCGCGCTTCGGCGAGGCAGGCTCACTCGCGCGCGGACCTGATTCGGCGGGGCAAGCCCCCCACGCCCGTAGACGCGCTTCGGCGTTGCAGGCCCCACACCCGATTACGTGTTTCGGAGGGCTACGTCTAACGCTTGAGCAGCACGTACAGGCCCGGCAGATACGCCATCGCCCAGGCGCTGAAATGCTTTACCGCCGGGAAGGTCGCGGGCGGCCAGCCGCGGTACAGCTCGAACAGCACCACGCCGAAGCCAAGCCCGGCGACAACCGCCGTGACGATGCCTCGCGCCACCGCTTTCGTCGCGCTGAATCGGCCATTCAGATACGTCTGCAACGCGGCCAACAGGATCCATAGCAGCAGCCACGACACGAGCATCATCGAATAGCCGCCGATCGGCGCGAGCGCGTAGAAGGACAGCGCCGCCGCCAGGCCACTGCCCAGGCCACCCAGCAGCCCGACCAGTGTCTGGCCTTTCCTGAAGCCGAGGTAGGCGCCGAGCGCGGCGAACAACGTCGCGCCATGAATCGCGCCCGAGGTCACCTGATGCTGCGGGATGTCGCGAAACCACACGTAATCAGCGGCCGTGCTCAACACCGCGAGCAACAGCGAACCGACGACGGCCGGCGCCAACAAGCCGCGCATTATCGTCCGGCCGCGGCGCGGCCGGCTTTAATCATCTCGTCGGCCTGCGGTCCCTGGCCGAGAATGGCGAGGAACCCTTCCTTGACGCGCTGCTCCACATCCTTCATGTTCGCGGGCAGCATGTTCGCGATGCGGACGCGTTTCGTTTCCGCGAGCACTTGCTGCGTGCCGGCTTCGGCGGCGGCGCGATCCCCGCCCAGCGCCTGCGCGAGGCTGCCGATGCCGCACGCCAGGATACTGAGACCGGGCAAGTCGGCGATTTCCTTGCGCTGCGCAATCGCCTTGGGGTCTTCGAGCATCAGCATCGCCAGCTTGGTGCCATTCGGGTTCTTCGGTGACCACACGTTCGCCTTGGCGGCGGTAAAGAAGCTCAAGGCGAGCTTCGCCTCATCGAGATCCCGGACGTGTGGAATCGTCACGCCGTCGGCGCCGGCATCGAGAATCTCCTTGACGCGCGCCCGGGTCGCGTCCGCGCCGTCTTTCGAGATCGGCGGGATGCGCACAATCAGGGTCTTGTTACTCGCCTTCTTCAGCCCCGCAGCGTAGGCCTTCACCGCGGCCGCGTCATACGCACCTTCGAGGTTAAGGAACACGAAATCGTAGAGCGGATTGGCCGCGACCTTCGCGGCGCCGTCCGGCGTGTAGACCGGCGGCTGGCCGCGCTCGGCTTCGCTCGGCGCGTAGACGCCAAAGGCCACCTTCCCCTGCGGCCAGAGATCGAGGACTTGCGCGTCGGCGGACCATGCGCCGAAGAGGATGACGACAGCGAGCAGGACGCGCTTCATATGCGCAGATGCTACCTGAGCGCGTCGCGCGATCAAAATTCGGCCGCAGAGACGTAGAGGCGCAGAGGCGCGACAGCCGTGGCGACCGCAGGCCCGCCATGAAGTGCGAGGTCGAGTCGATGCGCAAGACCGCTGGCAGGGCGGCAAGTCTTGCGCATCGGGCTCGGGTTTGCGCATCGCCTCGGCCTCGCACTTCGGTCGGCTCTCTCGTTCGGGGGCGACGCGCAATCAGCGGGTGAATTTTCTCTGTGTCGCTGTGCCTCCGTGGCGTATTCTTCCGCGCATGTCTGAACAGGACAAAGGCGTCTCGCGACGCGATTTGCTCAAGCGCGCCGGGTTGGCCGGGGCGGCGTTGACGATACCGGTGGCGCCGGCGATGCCAGTGGAGGCGGAGCCGAACGTCGGCGCCACACAGGCTCAGGGTGCTCCGCAGCGCGAGCCGATCGAGAACCTTACTGCCGAAGAAATGGATCTCCTCGAAGCGATCTGCGCGCGGATCATTCCGACCGACGCGAATGGGCCTGGCGCGCGCGAGGCGCGTGCCGCGCATTACATCGACCGCGCGCTGGGCGGCGCGCTGAAGGAACTGCGCGATACGTACCGCGCCGGGCTTGCCGCCTTCGATCGCTACTGCCGCTCGTCGCGGCGCGACGCCTTTATCAATCTGTCGGTGCGCGATCAGGATTCGGTGCTGATCGACGTCGAGACCGGTGCCGCCACCGGGTTCACCGGCAGCTCCGCGCAATTCTTCGCTATGGTGCGGACGCACACGCTGCAAGGCACGTTCGGCGATCCGTACTACGGCGGCAACAGGAACTTCATCGGGTGGGATCTGATCGGCTTCCCCGGCATCCGCCTGAATGTGGCCGCGTCCGATCAGGCACTTGGCGCGAAGCTCAAGCCGACACATCGTTCGGCGTACGACAACGACATGTTCAACAAGGCTGTGGCCTCGAGCCGGGAGCCGGCAGCCGATCGCCGGCAACCGCATGGAGAACATGATGGCGACTAGGCTGCCCGCCACGGACGTGGTCGTCATTGGTCTTGGCGCGGCCGGCGGCGTCGCCGTCTTGCCACTGGCCCAGGCGGGCCTCGACATCGTCGGGCTCGAAGCCGGCACGTGGCTGACACGCCGCGACTTCGCGCCGGATGAACTTCGCAACAACGTGCGCGACTGGCCGATGGCCGTGCAAAAGGCGCAGCAGGAAGTGCCGACGCATCGCGCCAATGCCAAGGCGAATACCACCCGCGCCGGCAGCCATCCCATGATGAACGCCGTCGGCGGCACGACGCTGCATTACTGGGCGCAAAGCTGGCGGTTGAACCCCTGGGATTTCAAGGTCGTCAGCGAAACGACGAAGCGTTACGGCGCGTCGCGCATCCCCAAGGGGTCGACGGTCGAAGACTGGCCGTTCGGACTCGACGAGCTCGAGCCGTATTACGACAAAGTCGAATACGAAACCGGCGTGTCCGGGCAGGCCGGCAACATCAAGGGAACGATCGACAGGCGCGGCAACATCTTCGAAGGCCCGCGGACGCGTGCCTACCCGATGCCGCCGCTGCGCAGCACCGGCTTCATCGATCGCATGGCGGAAGCGGCGCGTGGCCTTGGGTGGCATCCGTTCCCGGGACCCGCATCGATCAATTCACGCCCGTATCAGAATCGATCGGCGTGCATGTACCACGGCTTCTGCAACAAGGGCGGCTGCCACGTCGACGCGAAGAACGGGCCGCACCTGACGACGATCCCGCGCGCGCAGCAGACGGGACGATTGAAAGTCATCACGCGCGCGCACGTCACACGCCTCGGCGCCGACGACCAGGGCCGGCTCACCGGCGTCACCTTCGTGACCGACAAGGAAGAATTTTTCCAGCCGGCGAAAGTTGTCCTGCTCGGTAGTTACACCTACGAGAACATCCGCCTGCTGCTGCTCTCGAAGTCGGCGGCGTTTCCGAACGGCCTGTCGAACAACAAGGGGCAGGTCGGACGGCATTATCTGAGTCATGCACAGGGCGGCGGCGTCACCGCGCTGTTTCCGTTCAACATCAACGCGTGGTACGGACTGCCGGCACAGGGCGTCGCCGTCGACAATTTTGCCGACGACAATTTCGATCACGGCGCGCTCGACTTCATTGGCGGCGGGAACCTGTGGGTGATGTCGGATCGACGTCCGATCTCGGCCGCAAGCATGGGCACGTTCGGCAAGACGCCGACCTGGGGCTCGGACTGGAAGAAGTTCGTCATGGAGAACGCCGATCGCACCAACACGGCGTACATCCAGAAAACGACGCTGCCCTACGAAGACAACTACTGCGACCTCGATCCGGTCGTGAAGGATGCCCTGGGCTTTCCGGTGCTGCGCATCACCGCCGATTACAAGGACAACGAGCGTCAGGTGATGGCACTCACACAGGACAAGATGGCCGCGTGGTATCGCGCGGCCGGCGCGATCCAGACGCAGAACAACCCGCTGGGGACGATGGGGCCAAGCACGCACGCCTACGGCGGCACGCGTATGGGCCGCAACCCGGACACGAACGTCGTCAACGAATGGGGCTTTTCACACGAAGTGCCGAATCTCGGCGTCCTCGGCGCGTCGGTGATGGGAACGAGCGGCGCGCGCAACCCCACGCTGACAGTTCAAGCATTGGCATGGCGCACGGCAGACTATCTGGCCAAGAACTGGCGGGCGGTGACGATCTAGGCAGCGATCAGCTTTCAGCTGTCGGCCTTCAGCCTTCAGCCTTCTGCCTTCAGCCTTCGGCCTTCTGCCTTCGGCCTTCGGCTCATCGCTGATAGCTGATCGCTGATAGCTGACAGCTGATCGCCGATTTCATCCCTTCGGTTTGCGCTCGTAAATCGCGACCAGCGATCCCTGACCGATGATGTGGCCTTTGATCGCCTCCATCAGCTGGTTGCGATTGAGTCCGGGCTCGAGTGGCAGTTCGGCGTCGAGCGCGTAGACCGTCCACGTGTAGTGATGCGGCTTTCCCGGTGGTGGCGCGGGGCCGCGGTAGCCGGCGCGTTTGAAGCCGGAGAGTCCCTGAATCGTGCCGGCAATTTCCGGCGGCGCCGTCAACACGGCATCCATCGGCAGATCCGCGGGTAGCCCTTTCGCGCTGCCTGGAATCTTGTACACGACCCAGTGCACAAAGGTCTGGCCGCCGAAGACGACGTCCGGATCGTCGTAGACGAGGGCGAATTGTTTGGTGTGGGCAGGGGCGCCGCTCCAGCTGAGCGCGGGCGAGATGTTCTTGCCATCGGCCGTGTGATCGATGGGCACCACCTGGTTGGCCTTCAGGGTCGGGCTGGTGATCGTCAGGGTCGCCGGCGTCTGCGCGGTGGCGGTGACGGCCGCACCGAATATCAACGCCGCACAAATCGCATCTCGAATTCTCATACGCCGCCGGCCTCCCCTGGCGCCACGGCCTGGCCGCCGCGGCTCGTTGAGTATACTTTGCCGCTATGAAACATCTCAGCCGCTGGATCACGAAACTGAGTCTTATCGCGCTGCTGGTCGGCGCCGCGTCGGTATCGATGCGCGGGCAATGGACGCCCAAGGTCGGCGAATGGCCGACCTATGGCGGCGACCTTGCCAGCACACGCTACTCGCCGCTCGATCAGATCAACGCGACGAACTTCGGCAAGCTGCAGCTCGCCTTCCGGTTCAAGACCGAGAATCTGGGGCCGCGGCCGGAGTTCCAGTTTCAATCCACGCCGCTGATGGTCAACGGCCGCCTCTTCACGACGGCGGGCACCCGCCGCGCCGTCGTCGCGCTCGATGCCGCGACAGGCGAAATGCTGTGGATGCACAGCCTCAACGAAGGCAAACGCGGTGAAGCGGCGCCGCGCCAACTATCGGGACGCGGCCTCGCCTATTGGAGCGACGGCAAGGAAGAACGCGTCATCTATGTGACGCCGGGCTACCAGATGATCGCGCTCGACGCGAAAACCGGCGCGCGCGTCGCGGGCTTCGGCACTGACGGCCTGGTCGATCTGAAACTCGGCCTCGATCAGGAGGGTCTCGATCTGACGACGGCGGAGATCGGCCTGCATGCTGCACCGATCATCTCCAAGGACATCATCGTCGTCGGCGCCGCGCATCGCGAAGGCGGCGCGCCGCGCAGCAAGAGCAACGTCAAGGGTTACATCCGCGGTTTCGATGTGCGCACCGGCAAGCGGGTGTGGGTCTTCCACACGATTCCGCTGAAGGGCGAATTCGGGTACGACACGTGGGATCCGGATGCCGCCGCGTATACGGGCAACACCGGCGTGTGGGCGCAAATGAGCGCGGACGAAGAGCTCGGGATCGTTTACATGCCTGTGGAATTGCCGACCGGAGACTATTACGGCGGCCATCGCGGCGGTTCCAAGAAAGGCGGCCCGGAAACCTCGCTGTTTTCCGAGTCGCTGCTCGCGCTCGACATCAAGACCGGCCAGCGCAAGTGGCATTACCAGCTCGTGCACCACGGCCTGTGGGATCACGACATCCCGTGCGCGCCGATCCTGATGGACCTCGTGGTCGACGGCAAGCCGGTGAAGGCGGTCGCGCAGCCGACGAAGCAGAACTGGCTCTATGTTTTCGATCGCGCCACCGGCAAGCCGGTGTGGCCGATTGAAGAGCGCCCGGTCGAAAAAGGCGACGTCCCCGGCGAGTGGTATTCACCGACGCAGCCGTTCGTCACCAAGCCGCCCGCCTACGAGCGACAGGGCGTGACGGTAGACGACCTGATCGACTTCACGCCGGAACTGCGGGCCGAGGCCATCAAGCTCGCGTCGATGTACAAGATGGGCCCCATTTTCACCCCGCCGGTCGTCAGCAAATGGGAAGGCCCGCGCGGCACGTTGATGATCCCGGAAGTCACCGGCGGCGCCAACTGGCAGGGCGGGTCGTTCGATCCGGAAACGAAGCGTTTCTACATCTTCACCAACGTCGCGATCACGTCGCTCAGCCTGGTGCCGCCGGAGAACAATTCGTCGGACATGCTCTACGTGCGCGGCGTCGCGCGCAATCCGGATCCCACCGCCAAACCCGCCGGCCCCGGCGGCGGCGGTTTGAACGTGCGCGGCCTGCCGCTGATCAAACCGCCATACGCCACGATCACGGCGATCGACATGAACAAGGGCGAGCAGCTGTGGCGGATCGCTCACGGCGAAACGCCGGACAACGTCAAGAATCATCCGGCGCTCAAGGGGCTGGATATTCCCCGCACCGGTCGCCCCGGCCGCATCGGCGTGCTGACGACCAAGACGCTGTTGATCGCCGGTGAAGGCGGGTTTGCGACCTATCCCGAAGGACGCGGCGCGTATCTGCGCGCCTACGACAAGGTGACCGGCGCGGACATCGGCAAGATTTTCATGCCAGCGCCGCAGACCGGATCGCCGATGACCTACATGCTGAACGGCACGCAGTACATCGCCGTCGCGGTCAGCGGACCCGGATTCCCCGGCGAGCTGCTGGTCTTCAAGTTAGGCACTTAGCAATCGGCCGGGAGGGGTGAATCGGCGATCGGCTCCTGCAGCCGCAGTGCGGTGATTTTCGCCTGCTCCTCCGCCGCAATCCTCAATTCTGTTGCGCGATCGTTTCCGAGGCGATCGCGCAGCAGCTGCAACATTTGATCGGCGGTCTTCCCGGTGGCACAGACGATAAAGATGAAACCGAAGCGATCGAGGTATGTCTGGTTCGCGTCCGCCAGCGCGTCGAGCACGACGTCGCTGGCCGAACCGACCCCGGCTTGCTCCTTCTCGGACAGATGATGCGTGGCGGGGAAACGCGCAGCCAGCGCCGCGCGATCGCCGATCTTCGGATGATGCGAGAACGCCTCGAGCCAGTCGCCTTCGGTCAACGCGAACCACTCCTCGCGCGCAGCGGCTTTCAGCGCGGCATCGTTCGCGAAGGGCCGCCGCGCCATTATCCGCTCCACCCAGCGCGCCGACCCGCATGCGCGCTGCAGCAGCGCGCGGGCCTGATCCGGAGTCGCGTTGTTAATCGCGAGCCAGCCCGCCTGCGTTTGATGCGCCATCAACCGCGCCGCGGTGAGACGTCGCCGGTGCGCCCTGGTGCGGAGACCGTCGGGACGCCATGCACCCGCAACCGGCTGATGCCGCCGTCGGGAAACATGTTCAAGCGCACGTGCGAGAACGGGCCGACGTGGCGCAGCTGTTTTCCCGAGAAGAAGTGCCGCTTGTTCGCCGCCATCTTGGTCTCGGGCACAATCGGCGTCCACGCCGCCGCCTGCAGCGCCTCGGTCCCGGCGCCGGGCGCCAGACAGCCTTCAAGCGACGCGCGATCGGGATAGTTGCCCTTGAAATGATTGGTGTCGATCTCGACCTTCGAGACGACGCCCGGATGCCCGAGGCGGACGATCGCCCAGTCGTGGCCCGGCCCTCTCCTCCGCCGCGTCTCCCAACCATCCCCCATGTTCCTGGCGCGTCCGGGCATGATCAACGCGCCCCGCGTTCCGTAATGAAGGTCGCTCGCGGCGAGAAACAGCCCGCCGTTCGTGATCAACGCAAGATCGATCGCTCGTGCACCGGACGCGACCTGTGACCAGTCGACGGCCACTTCGCCGTACACCCGCAGACGCGCGACGCCGCCGTCGGGGTAGATGCTCAACCGAAGATGCGTCCACGGGCGCCGATCGGCGATCTCGAACAGGTTGTCGCCGTTGCCGCGAAGCGGGGTCTTCTGCAGCACGGTCGTCCACGGCTCACCCTCGACGGCATGCAGCGCCGGCTTGATGGCGGACGGCGAATCGACGGCTTCGATTGATGCGTGCGAGGGGTAATTGCCCGTGAAATGACTGGTGTCGATGTTGACGCCATGCACGATGCCGCGCATACCAAGCTGCACGATGCACCAGTCGTGGCCGGGGACGCGGCGCCGCCGCGATTCCCAGCCGTCCATCCACTTGCCTCTGGACGTGTACTTGTCCGGAATGAAGATCGGCGGCTCCGGCTTCACGAGGTTCGACTTCGGTGCGAAAAAATCGTCGTTGGCCGCGATGGCCTTCCCGCCCACTCGTGCCGACGCCAGATCGGCGAGGTTGGTAAACTCTTGGCCTGTTCCCATCGGAGCGTCCTATGCCTGAAGCGGCCCTGTCTGAAACGTCATACGGCAAGTCACGCATTCGCCTCGTGCGGGTGACGCGCCAGCACGATCCGTCGACGCGGTCAGGGTCCTCGCCGGCGCCGGCGGCGAACGACCGCCATCAACTGCGCGACTTCACCGTCGCCGTCGCATTCGAAGGCAACTACGACACATCCTACACGCTCGGCGACAACGCGGACGTGCTGCCGACGGACACGATGAAGAATACCGTGTATGCGCTGGCGGCGCGGGACGGCGTCGGCGAGCCCGAGAGCTTCGGACAGGCGCTCGGCCGCCATTTCATCGACCGCAATCCCAAGCTCGATCGCGTCATCATCGACATTCTCGATCACGGCTGGCATCGCGTCGCGATCGGCGACCGCGATCACGGCAGCACGTTCTTTCGGCGTGGCCCGGAAGTTCGCACCGCACAGGTCATCACCGACCGGCGCGGCGCTGCCATCACCGCGGGCGTGACCGACCTCGTGATCGCCAAGACCTCGCGATCGGCATTCTTCGGGTTTCCTCGGGACGAATTCACGACGCTGCCGGAAACGACCGATCGTCTATTCGTCACATCGTTAACCGCGACCTGGACCTACGCCGAACAGGACGTCGACTTCGCCGTCATGTTCAAGTCGGTGCGGACGACGATGCTCGAGACGTTTGCGCAGCATGACAGCCTGTCGGTCCAACATACGCTGTATGCCATGGGCGAGGCCGTTCTGCACACCATCGACGCCGTGCACAGCATCCGGCTCGAGATGCCGAACCGCCATCACCTGCCGATCGACGTGTCGCGGTTCGGACTGGACAATCGCAACGAAGTGTTCGTTGCGACCGAAGAGCCGCATGGGTTGATCAAAGCGACGCTGTCGCGCTGATGGCATGGCCGCGCTGACCATCCGCAGCGAGCGCGTCGTGTTGCCCGACGGCGTCCACGCCGCGACGATCCACGTCGAGGACGGCCGCATCAGCGCGATCGACCGCGAGGCCGTTGCCGGCGCGACCATCGAAGCCGGATCGATGTTCGTAATGCCCGGCCTGGTCGACACGCACGTCCATATCAACGATCCCGGGCGCGAAGACTGGGAGGGGTTCACCGCCGCCACCAGGGCCGCCGCTGCGGGTGGCATCACCACGCTCGTCGACATGCCGCTCAACAGCATCCCTGCGACGACCAACGTCGCGGCGCTCGACACCAAGCGCCGTGCCGCCGCCGGCCGATGCCATGTCGATGTCGGATTCTGGGGCGGCGTCGTCCCCGGTAACACCGACGACGTTGCGCGGCTCGCCGATGCCGGCGTACTGGGCTACAAATGTTTTCTCAGCCCGTCCGGCGTCCCCGAGTTTGGCCACGTCGGCGAAGCGGATCTGCGCGCCGCGATGCCAATCGTCGCTGCCACAGCGCTGCCGCTGCTTGCGCACGCCGAATGGCCCGGAGCATTGCTTGCGCCTGCCGCAGACGACGATCCGCGCCGCTATCAGACATGGCTGCGCAGCCGGCCGCCCGCGGCGGAACAGGTCGCGATTGAATTCCTGATCGAGCTCGCGGCCCGCACCGGCGGCCATGTGCATGTCGTCCATCTCGCATCCGCCGACGCGCCGCCGTCGCTGATCCGGGCGCGCGGCGACGGCATCAACGTCAGCGTCGAAACCTGCCCGCACTACCTTGCGTGTTGCGCTGAAGACATTGCCGACGGTGCCACCGCCTGGAAATGCGCGCCGCCGATCCGCGAGCGCACGCATCAGGATCGCCTGTGGCGCGCGTTGCAGGACGGTCACATCGACTTGATCGCTACCGATCATTCTCCGGCGCCGGCCGGCATCAAGCATCTCGACGACGGCAATTTTCTCGAGGCGTGGGGCGGGATTGCGTCGCTGCAAGTGTCGTTGCCTGTGGTCTGGACGGCCGCGGCACAACGCGGCATAGCCTTCGAGCGGCTGGCGCAGTGGATGTGTGCGGGCCCGGCCAGGCTCGCCGGCCTCGACGGGCGCAAGGGCGCCATTGCCGTTGGCCACGACGCCGACCTGATCGTCGTCGATCCGGATCGCGACATCACGGTAGACGCATCTCGGCTCTATCATCGGCATCCAGTGACGCCGTATGATGGCGCGCGGCTCAAGGGATTAATCACGATGACGATGTTGCGCGGACAGGTCGTGTTCGAGCATGGAGAGTGCATAGGCGCTCCGTCCGGTCAGCTGCTCTCGAGGTGATGCGGTGAGCGCGATTACCACGCATGTCCTCGATACCGCCCATGGACGGGCCGCCAGCGGCGTGCGCGTGCTGCTCGAGCGACGCAGCGGCACCGGCGAGTGGCAGTCGCTGAGCCGGGGCACCACCGACGCGGACGGGCGGCTTCGCACGCTGTACCCGGAGGGCGAGCCCCTCGAGCCCGGCGTCTATCGGCTGACGTTCGACACACATCACTACTTCGAGGCACAGGGCATCACGGCGTTCTATCCAGAGGTGTCGGTGGTCTTCGAGACCGCATCGGGCGAACCGCACTATCACGTGCCGTTGCTGTTGTCGCCATTCGGTTTCACCACCTATCGGGGCACGTAGCGTGCTGCAGGCGGCCAACCACAAACTCGCGCGTCTCTACCCCGGCGACGCGATCGGCAGACAACCCGTTCACACCTTCATCGCACCGGCCGATGCCTTTACCGTCGATTCAGCGCACCACGCCGGCCGGCAGGCGATCGACATGTTGAACGAATGGGCACCGACGGCGCAGACGTTCGCGAACATCATCGGCCTGCCGCCACCAATCCCGGGCCTCGCCGACACCGTCCGCGCGCGCGTCGTCGACAAGCTGGAACGCGAACCGATCGAAGATTTCCGCCTCGATTTCGAGGACGGCTATGGAACGCGCGACGACGCGGAAGAGGATGGCCACGCCGCGTCGGCGGCGCGCCAGGTCGCGGCGGCGATGGCGGCGAAGACGCTGCCGCCGTTCGTCGGCATCCGCATCAAGCCGCTGTCGCACGAGCTGCAGGCCCGCAGCCTCCGCACCCTCGACATCTTCGTGACGACGCTCGTCAAGACCGCCGGCCGGCTGCCGCCCCACTTCGCCGTCACCGCCACCAAAGTGATGACGCCCGCGCATGTCAGCGCTCTTGCGCAACGATGTGCGCGTCTGGAGCGCAAGCTGCGCTTGCAAACCAAAGCGATTCAGCTCGAGCTGATGATCGAGACCCCACAGGCCATCCTCGCGCCTGACGGGTCCGTACAATTGCCCGCGCTGGTCAAGGCCGGCCGCGGCCGCGTGCGCGGCGCGCACTTCGGCGTCTACGATTACACCGCGCTGTGCGGCATCACCGCCGCATGGCAGCATCCCCGTCATCTCGCATGTGACATCGCGCGCGAACTGATGCGCATCTCGCTGGCGCAAACCGGCGTCATGCTCTCGGATGGCTCCAGCAATCTACTGCCGATCGCACCGCATATCGAGCGCGCCTGGAAACAGCATTTCGATGATGTGACGCACTCGCTGGTAAATGGCTTTTACCAGGGCTGGGACCTCCATCCGGGCCACCTCGCGACGCGGTATGCCGCGGTCTACGCGTTTTACTTGGCGGCGCGCCCAGCCGCCACCGCGCGACTGAGCAACTTTTTCACGAAAGCCGCCAAGGCTGGCGCGGCCTTTGACGACGCGGCGACGGGCCAGGCGCTGGTGAACTTTTTCAATCGCGCGATCAGCTCCGGCGCGATCACGCTGGACGAGGCCATGCAAACCGGCCTGACCGACGCGGAACTCAGGACGCAGTCGTTCCGCAAGATCCTCGCGGCCCGGCAGGTGTCAAGGACACTGACACCACACGGCGGCAGCTGACGCTGCGGGACGGGTCAGCGTACCGGGACCCAGAACGACATCTTGACGAGAAAGATGTTGCTGCCCGGCGCGGTCACGGAGCGAAACGCGTCGCCGATGTTGACGCGGGTACCGAGCATTTCGCTGTCGGCGCGATCCTGTTGCCAGACGACATACAGCGTCGATCCCGCACGCCACTCCCAACGCAACACGACATTGCTGCGGAACGACAGGGTGTTGAAGTCGCGATTGCGCAGGGTGAACGACCGGCCGCCGACGTCGACGATCCGGCTGCCATCAGGGTTCACGGTAAGGATGGTGCCCGCCGTGCCGTAGGTGAGGCGCTCGCGGCTGCCGGGTTCGAGCAGCTCACCGTAGTCGTAATAATGCCCCGATGCCGCAAACGGCTCGGCGTAGACATCGAGATTGACATCGGGTTTCAGCGTCAGCCCGAGACGGTACTCCATCGACATCGTGCTGCGATCGATGAAGGCAAACACGTAGCGGTTGTCGTAGGTCACCGGGCGGCCGCCCGGCAAGGTGCCGATATATTGCTGCGGCTCGGTGATCCGATCGTAGTACGGCGACAGCGAAAACGACCATCGGGGACCGGGCCGCATCGAAAAGGTCCCCTGCACGCGCTTGGTATCGGCGCCGTCATCGTTGTTCTGGAAATAGACGTTGCCGGTGAGACGCGTGCGCGAGGTGGCACGATTGCCGACGTTGATGTTCGTGGTCCAGCCGGGGCCGCGCGCCATCAGCGGTCCGCCGCGCGTCAGCGTGACGCTGGTGGTCGCCAGATTCCGCGACAGCTGAATCTGCGACGTCCAGAAATTCGCCCAGGTCATGTTGAACGTGCCGCGAACGTGGCCGGTCTGTCTGACGAGCCGCAACGTCGTGTCCGACTGCGTATCCAGCTGGACGTAATAGTTGCGGAACACCTTGCCCGGCTGGGTTTCGCGCCAGCGCACGTTCGCGTTGGTCAGCCAGCCGTCGGCGCCGTTCAACTGCGCGATGTCGTTGGTTTCGAAATTCTCGGAATCGATCTTGGAATTGACACCCCACAGCCAATGACGGCCGCCGGTTTTGTCCATGTTCGCCTGCACCGACCAGCCGCTCAGCGAGGTCAGCGTCGGATCAAGACGTGCGTAGTCGCGATCGGGGCGCTGCGCGTAGTGCGCGCTCGATCGCTGCACGCGTTCGACGGCGCGCTCGCTGCCATTCACGTACGACCCGCCCCCGGACGCGCGAAACTCGTACTGCCCGCCCTTGAAACGCAGCAGCGTATTGCCGGCCGCGGCCAGGGCATTCCGCGTGTAGAGGTCGGCCAGCGGGCTGCCGTCCTTGAACGCCCGATGCATGTAGTTGACGATGAAGCCCGCGGTGGACGCAGCGGGCCCGAACTCCTGCAGCACCCGGCCGACCATATGCACGGCATGGGGAGCGACATCCACGCTGCGCTGCTCGAGCGTCGACGCCGAGGCGACGCGCGCATCCTCGTCGTCGGTGACAGCGGTCAGGAAGCCGATCGACGTTCGCGATTGCAGACGGCCTGTAAGCTTGGCGGCCGCGAGGATCGAGGTGGCGTCGGGATAGTCGACGTAGTCGCCGCTCGCCGGTCCGATTGGCCGCGTGCCGATTCGACGTGAATAGTAGAAGTTGGGATGCCCGATGTTGAACAGCTGCGCGCCTTCGAGAAAGAACGGCCGTTTTTCGGGAAAGCGCGTTTCGAAGGCCGTCAAGTTGACCTCCGCAGGGTCGGCTTCGACTTGACCGAAATCCGGATTGATCGCGGTCTCCAGGGTCAGGTTGGGCCCAAGTCCCATCTTGACGTCCGCGCCGACGCGGCCGTCGAGGTTGGTGCCGTTATCGAACGGATTACCCGCATCGCGATTCGCATTCATCGTTGAACTGCCGGCGATGTATGGGAGCGCCTCGATCCGCCGTGGCGGGATGATGCCGTTGATGCCGGTCACTTCGCCGAATCGTGACGACCACGCGCGTACCGTGCGCGGGATCACAATCCAATAGTCCTCTTCATTCAGCGTCGGGCGGCTCCGATAGAGGTTCAGCCCCCACGTCTGTTCGGTGCGCGGGTTGAACCGCAGCTGCGAGAACGGGATCCACAATTCCGCCGTCCACTGATCGGCGCTGACGGTGGTCTCCGCGCGCCAGACGGGGTCGTACCCGGAATCGAACGCATCTTCGTTGTCGCTCGCGTGATAGCGGTCGATACGGACGCCGGCGGCGGTGACGCCGAACACAACGGCGGTGCGTCGATCGAGAAAGGTGTCGAAGGCGACGAGGATGTGCTCGGCCTGATCGGTGGCGTCGCGGCGCGCGAGCGGGGCCTGGATGCGGCCGTCCTGGCTGTGCATGCGCGCCCCGACGTAGAGCACGTCATCGTCATAGGCGAGCCGCACTTCCATGCGATCCGTCGGCGGCGCGCCCTCGACGGGTTCTTTCTGGACGAAGTCCGTAATCGGAGACGCTTTCGCCCACACTTCTTCGTCCAACCGGCCATCGACGCGAATCGATCCGTTGGCGACGCGTAACGCGGTGGCCTGCTTTCGATTGCCGGTGCCGCCGGCCACGGTCTGCGCCGGCGCCGCTGCAGCCGTCAGCAAGGCACCAGCGACACACAGTACTGAAATCGAAAGGCCCGGCCGAGCCGGGCGCCGGGGGCGTGCGGCGTTCATGTATTTCTCTGCGCTTCTGCGCCGGTTGGCCGTGGTTACGTTTTCTTGACGCGGCCGCCGTCGATCGACAGGGCCGGTTCGAGCTTGTCCGCGTCGGTGGGGTTTTCGACGCCGACGAGGATGTAGCCGTCGGACACTTCGGGATCGTAGAGCGTGCCGCGCTGTCCGACGAAGGCGGTCACGATCAGCGTGATCACGGTGGCGATGATCGCGCTCAGCATGGTCATCTCGAAAATGATGATCAAGTTGGTCCACAGCGGCACGATCGGCATCCCCGAGGTCACGAGCGGCCAGGAGCGCTGCGATGCACCGAGCAGGTAGTAGGTCAGCAGCAGACCGCCGGCAGCGGCGGCGGTCGCGATCCACGGCATGGCGGTCTTCGCATCGCGGTGGCCGAATTCGAAATGCTCGAACGGCTCCGAGGAGATCACGGTGATATCGGCATCGGCGACACCGGCCGCGCGCAGGTTGTTGACCGCGGCTTGCGCGAGGTGCGGGTCGGGATACAGACCGTAGACGGCTTTCATGACCCGGCCCTCACCGACGCCCCCGCCGGGGTTGCCGGCTGATGCTGCGCTGCGGCGACTTCCACCAAGTGCGCCTTCTCGGTATCGCCGGCCTTCATTTCCCAGATCGCGATGATCGGCACGAACTTCGCAAACAGCGTGTAGAGCAGGATCATCGCGGCGAAGGTGGCGGCCATGATGAACAGCTCGACCGGCGTCGGCGAATACGTGCCCCATGAATAAGGCAGCGCTTTATGCGTCAGCGACGGCACCACGATCAGGAACCGCTCGAGCCACATCCCGACCACGACGCCAAACGAGGCGATGACGCAGCCGGTGATGGTCCGGGTATAGGGGTTGGCGAGGATCGCCAGCGGCAACACGAAGTTGCACACCACCATGGTCCAGTAGAACGGCGCGTATTCGCCGCGCTGCGTCGCCCAGAACACCGCCATCTCGTGATGCTCGTTGCCGTACCAGACGGTGAGACGCTCGTTGAAGACAAAGTAGCCCCACAGAATGCTCATCAGCAGCAGCAGCTTGCCGAGGTTCTCGAAGTGCAGCGGCAACAGGTACTGCTCGAGATGGAGCGCCTTGCGCAGTGCCGCCATCGCGATGATCAGCGCGGCGATGCCGCTGAAGATGGCGCCGGCGACGAAGTACGGGCCGAAGATCGTCGAGTGCCACATCGGCACGTTGGCCATCGAGAAATCGAACGACACGATGGTGTGGACCGACACCGCCACCGGCAGGATCGCGATGGCCATGATCTGCATCGCCGATTCGAGGCGGTTCCACTGCTTGGTGGTGCCGCGCCACCCGAACGACAGGAACCCGTAGATCTTTTTCCGCAGACCTGTCGATCGATCGCGAATCAGCGCGAAGTCCGGGATCATCGGCAGCAGCAGGAACAGCAGGCTGCCGGTGAGGTAGGTGTTGATCGCGAAGAAGTCCCACGCCAGCGGCGAGCGGAAGTTCGGCCAGATCTCCCGCGCACTCGGATACGGAAACAACCAGAACGCCAGCCATGGCCGTCCGAGGTGAATGATCGGGAACATCGCGCCGATCATCAGCGCGAACACGGTGATGACTTCCGCGCAGCGGGTGACCGGGCGGCGCCAACCGGCGTTGACCAGACGAAGGATCGCGGAGATCAACGTGCCGGCGTGGCTGATGCCGATCCAGAAGACGAAGTTGGTGAGATACAACGCCCAGAACGTCGGCCAGCGCTTGCCGCTCAGACCGATGCCGTACCACAACTGAAAGCCCCAGGCGACCGCGCCCGAGGCGACGACGGTGCCGGCGGCCAGCACGATCGCGTAGAACCAGACCGAGGTGTTGAACACCGGCCTGATCAGGTCGTCGGTGAGTGGCTTAGTAAGAGTCCTGTTCATTCCAGGGCTGCTTCTGCAGATACGTGATTTTCGGTTCGGCGCCGAGGTCTTCGAGCAATCTGGTGCCGCGCGGCGATCGCGCCAGCCTGGCGACGCGGCTGCTCGGATCGTTCAAGTCGCCGAACACGATCGCGGATGTCGGGCACGCCTGTGCGCATGCGGTCTGCAGCGAGCCGTCCGCGATTCCGCGGTTCTCCGCCTTCGCCGACGTCTTCGCCGCTTTGATGCGCTGGATGCAGAACGTGCACTTCTCCATCACGCCGACTTCGCGCACCGAGACGTCCGGATTGAGCTGCAACTGCAGCGGCTTGGGCCATTCGCCGTTGAAGAAATTGAAGAAGCGAACGTTGTACGGACACGCATTCGCGCAGTAGCGAGTCCCGATGCACCGGTTATAGACCTGCGCGTTGAGGCCATCTTCGTTGTGATGCGCCGCATAGGTCGGACAAACCGCCTCGCACGGTGCGTTATCGCACTGCTGGCACAGCACCGGCCGGAACTTGACGCGGACGTCGGGAAAGTGGCCTTCGTAATAGCGCTCGACGCGAATCCAGTGCATCGCGCGGCCGCGTGCCGCCTGATCCTGCGACACGGTTGGAATATTGTTTTCGGCATGGCAGGCCGTCACGCAGGCCTCGCAGCCCGTACACCTGTCGAGATCGATTGCCATGCCCCATCGATGGGCCATCAGTGGTCGTCTCCCCTGCCGTGCGCCCACTCCGGCCGCTCGCGCGTGGCGCCGCCAAACAACACCAGGCTGTCGTCGGGACCGCCGACGCGCGCGATCCTGACGCGGGTCGCCGACCACGCCAGCTCGCCGGTGTCGCCAACGGTGATCGGCGCTAGGATCGATATCGGATTCACCCCGCGATTCGTCGCATAGCGCGTGAAATTCGTATGGCCCTGTCCGACCGGCATTGCAACGGCGTCGGGCGCGATGCCCGGATTGAGGAACGCCGGCGCGCGCACGCTGCCTTGCGTCGAGGTGATCTCGACGACGTCCCCCTGGTGGATGCCGAGCTCTTCGGCCTTGCGCTCGTTGATCTCGACCCAGCTGCTCCACATCGCAGAGGTCATCGGATCGGGCAATTCCTGCAACCACGGCAGGTGCGCCAGAGAGCCGTCGTAAAAAGCCGTGGACGCATACGGCATGAAGTGGAAGGGGTACTGCGAAGCGTCGCCGTCGAACACCGGCGCCACCCACGCCGGATCTGCCACGGGCGCATTCCGGGACGCGCTGGTCGCCGCGGCAGCGGTGCCGCCTCGCCGCTCGGCGTTCAGGTACGCCTCGAACGACGCCGGCATGCCTTCCAATGGCGCGGCAAGCCCTCGCGCGATTTCGAGCAGCACGTCGGCGGTCGATCGCGTGTCGTACAACGGCCGCATCACCGGCCCGAATGCGCTCGCCGCAGCTTTGATCGATCCGCTTTCAGGGGCCGCGTCAACCCACGACTCGAGAAACGAATGATCCGGCAGGATCAGATCCGCCATCGCGCTCGTCTCGTCGATGAACGGCGCAAAGCTGACGATGAAGGGGACACGCCGCAACGCGTCGGCGACTTTCCACGCCGGCGGTGACGTGAACACGGGATTGACATCGTCGATCAGCAGCACCTTCGGCGCCGCGTCGAGGATTTCCTTCATCGGGCGCGTCGGCACCACCGTCTGCTGCGGTGCGAACGCCAGGCCGCCGGGCTGGTTGACCGTCTTCGCCGCCTGATTCAAGCGGTTGACGGCGGCTGCCTGGAAAAGCCCGTTGCTGTGCGCCAGCGGCGCACCGCCGATGATCGCGACTGCGGGGCCGTGCGCAGCGAATTCCCTGGCGAGCCGCTGAATCGTCGCCACCGGGACACCGGTACGCTCGGTGATGTTTTCGGCGGTCTCGTCGCCGGCGATCGCCAGCGCCAGCAGACCTTCGGTGCCGGGCCGGCAGGCGACGAATTCGTCGGCGTTCGCCGCCGTCTGCGTCAGGCGCGCGTCGACGTGCACGAATTTCGGCCGCGGACCGGGGCGGCCCTGCCGCATCCGGCCATAAGCCGCGCTGTGCGCAACCGCCGAATTCCACGTGCCCAGAAAATCCGCGCCAAACGAGATCACGTAACGCGCGTCCTCGAGATCGAACGTCGGCAGTTGATGCGCGCCAAAGCTCGCCGCATTGGCGCGGCGCAGAACTTCGTCTGAAAAGAACTCGTACGCCACCGGCGGCTTCGCGCCGAATTTCTGCAACATGTCGGCGACGAGCTCGAGGCGGCGGCTGCGGCGCGGCTTCGTCAGGTAGGCGACGGACTGCTGATCCTTCGCCGCAGCGAGCTCGTTCAACTTCGCCGTGACTTCCTTGATCGCCTCGTCCCACGTGATGTCGGCGAACTGTCCGGAGCCGCGTTCTCCGGTCCGTTTCTTCGGCTTGTCGAGCCGGTCGGGGTGATACGTGATTTGGATGGCCGCCTGACCGCGCGCGCACAGCTTGCCCTGGCTGATCGGATCGTCCGGATTACCTTCCAGCTTCTTCGCGAGACCCATCCGGATCACGCCGGCCTGGCCGTTACGAAAGACTTCCGCGTCGCCCTCGAGCACGCGCGCTATCACGCCGCAGCCGGCGCTGCACAGCGGGCAAATGCTCGGTTTCCAGGTGGCGACGCCGGGAACGAGATCGTCCTCGGGGATGAAACGGACGATCTGGTTTTCGGGATTGCCGCACGCCGTCAGCGCCGCGGTCGTGCCGCTGATCGCGGTGAGTTTGATGAAAAACCGGCGATCCATGTGGCCGTCCGCCTTTGGCCCGCGACCGTCGGCCATCAGTAGTGACACGTCAGGCAATCATTCGATGCCTGCTTCTGTTTATGGCAGTTGACGCAGAACGCCATGTCCATGTCGACGGCGCGGCGCGCGACCGTCTGCTCGGCCTGGTTGCCGTGGCACGTCGAACACTCGACCTTCGCGCGGATGTGCGGCGCGTGTTCGAAGCGGACGTGCGATTCAGGAAAATAGCTGTAGACGCGGTTCCAGTTGAGATCGACGCCCTTCGCCTGCATCTCCGTGATCTGCATGATCAGCGGGCGATCGGTCGCAATCTGGGAGTGGCAAATCATGCAGGTGTTGATGCTGGGCAAACCCGCTCGAGGGCCGCTCTCAACGCCGCTATGACAGTCGATGCACTGCGCACCCTTTGACAGGTGAATCTGGTGTGAAAACGGAAAGGGCTGGTCGACCTCGGTCGGGCGCCTGCCCAGGAACTCGCGAAAGGCCTGGCCGAACGACGCACGCGCCGGCGTGAACACCGGATCGGTGCCCCACCGCGACTTCCCCACCGATGGGTCGTTCCACTTCGGCTGCCCCGGGCTGGTCAGCTCGCATGCCGCGGTGGCGGCAAGCAGCAGACCCGCCAGCAGCACCAGCGTTACGCCTCTGACGTTTCGCATGCAGCTCGAGAGGTCCAGCGTCCCGTCCGCCTACTTCACGCCGCCAAGGCTGCGCACGTAGTGCACGAGATTCCACGTGTCCTGATCGGTAATCTTTCCCTTCAGGCCCTTCATGTGGTACTCGGGCGGCGCGCCGTTCTGAATCACCCAGAAGATTTCGCCTTCGCTCGAGCCACGCGTCCACGTCGCGTCGGTCAGGTTGGAGGGTTTCATGTTCTTGGGCGCCATGGTGCTGTCACCCGCGCCAGTGTTGCCGTGACAAAAGCGGCAGTACTTCGCATACAGCTGCTTGCCGGCTTCGATGGCCGCCGGCGACGACGGGAAGGCGGCCTTCATTTTCCTGGCCTCGGCCGGCACCGCGGGCGGACCGGCGGGAGCGGCAGCCGATTGCGCCATCACGCTCGCTGCCACCAGACCCCATACGAGGGCTACTGCGGCCAACAGTCCGGACACACCACGCATATTCCCGTCTCCTTCGTCACGCTGCTTCGTGTGGATTACCGTCGATCGTGACCATTATGTGATCGGCGGCGCAACGGCGAGATTTTCACACAGGGATTATGCGACTTGCAACCAAATGTCTCTTATGGAGCCATACCGAAAACCCGCGGAATGAATGAGGCGGACGCATATGAACGCGTCCGCTCTCGTGCTACTTGAGCACCGTCGCTTTGACTTCGACGACGACCTTGCGATCGGTGACCGGGTCGGCCGCTTGTGAGATCACCATCGCTTTCCCGCTCTGCAGGACCACGGTCTGGCTCTGGTTGATACCGGTCGGCCGCGGCTTGGGGGCCTCGCGTGAATCGGCCGACGACACCGGCGGCGAGTAGACCAGGGTCAATTCGAGCTGCACCTGACCGTCGACGGTCACGAACGGCCGCGCATCGACGTTGAGATCGACAACGACCGGCACCTCACCGGGGCGGCTCATGTTGCCCGCGGAGCGGATCTTCCCCCAGTTGCCGCTCGACACGATCATCGACACCGTTTTCTTCTCGGGCGCGTGGGTACCGATGTGATCCGTCAGATTCAATTCGACCTGGACGTTGGTCAGCGTCCGCACGAACCGGACGCCCGGCGGAGCGTCGTCGTTCCTGGTGGCGGCCGGTTTTTGCGCCGACGGTGACGCCGGGGCGGCAGCCGGGGCCTGCTCGTCGATTTGGCCCGCGGCGGCTCGCGGCGCGACGAGCGCCAGCGCCAACGACCACGCCAATATGCATGTCTTCATCACGCGCTCCTTTTTCAATGCTGTTGCGCCGGAAAACTTTCCGCAGTAAGTGGCAAGTCGGCGATTGCAAGCGGCTCCACCACCAAGGCCTCGTCGGCGGGCAATTCCGCCGCGGCGAGCTCGCCGAGCGAGAGCGATTCCAGACTTCGCTCATGGTCGTTCCAAAGGTCGTTCGCAGCATCATTCGGGCGCGCACGCAGGTTCGCACGCTCGCCGGAACGATCCTCGACTCGAACGCCGGCGGCCACCTCGGAATACATTGCCGGAGGATACGGCGCGAGATGCACGAGCGCGCGGACGCCTGGCGACACGTCCGTCGGATTGCCCGTCAGGAGGTAGGCCAGCACCATCGCGACGACGCCGATCGCGGCCAGTCGCGGTGCCCATCCGGAGAACATCCGCAAGGAGATCCGCCGCGGCGGCAACGCGCTGATCAGCCGCGCCGCGAGCTGGGGATCGTCCTCAACCTGTGTCAGCCTCGCCGCCACGCAATCGATCGCATCGTCGAGACGATCGCGATGGGGGGTCATCGCGGATCCCCATGACCGAGCCGTTCGAGTTTGATGCGAATCAGCCGCCGCGCTTCCGACACCCGCCACTTGACGGTGCCAACGGGAATGCCCAGCACCGCCGCGATGTCTTCGTAACGATGATCGCCGCTCGCGGCTAACAGAAACGGATCGCGCAGCTTGCGCGGCAACGCGCGAACCACCTGCGCGATGGCCAGCGCGAGTTCGCGCGAGATCAACAGCGCATCAGGTGCCGGGTCAATGGCCGCGACGTCGAATGGTCCGTCCCCCGGCGGTTGCGCACCGAAACGCTCGAACCACGAGCGCAGCGAACGGCGGCGATCGAGCGCCTTGCGCCAGACGATGCGCATGAACCAGCCGCGGAAGGCTGCCGGATCGTGCAACGCGTCGAGACGGGCCCATGCGGCCACCGACGCCTCCTGCACGGCTTCGTCGGCGTCCATCGCGTGGCCCACGGCCGCGAGGGCGAGCCGACGTGCGGCAGACAGGTGGTCTTCAAGCAGCTTGCCGAACGCCGCGCGGTCGCCGGCTCTCGCAAGTCCCACAAGCCGAACGACTTCAGGGTTTGCGCCCTCGGCATCGTCGGCGCGCACCATCAACATCGGCAAGGCGAGATCGGCCGCGTTCACACCACATAGACTGTAACGGGGCGCCTCCGGTTGGAAAACGTGAACATTCGGCCTGCCATGCCTGCGGATCTCGCCGACGTCCGGCAAATGCTCGAGGAATACGTCGCCTGGATTGGGCTCGACCTGGCGTTCCAGCAGATCGACGAGGAGCTTGCCGGCTTGCCGGGCGAGTATGCGCTTCCCGGCGGCGCGATGTTCGTTGCGGACCTTGGCGGCGCGCTCGTGGGTATGGTCGCCATCCGTCCACTCACCGCGGCAGCCCGCGGAGAAGCCGTCACCGCGAGGATTGCAGAGATGAAACGCTTGTATGTCAGGCCGGCGGCGCGCGGGCGCGGGCTCGCAAAACGGCTGATCGACCACGCCTTGCAGGGCGCGAAGCGGCTCGGCTACGAGGAGGTCCGGCTGGACACGCTGCCGATGATGCGTGATGCGCAGGCGCTGTATCTCTCGCTGGGCTTCGTCGATATCGAGCCGTACTACGACACGCCGATCGAGGGAACGCGGTTCATGTCGAAGACGCTGTAAGTGTCAGCCTCGCAGCAATGTAACGCTTATCGGGACGCGGCGCGGGCGGGAATATGATGGAGACGTATTGACTCTGCGGGCACGATTTCTGTCGCTGGCGGTTGTCCTGGCTCTCGCGGGCGGTGTGACGCAGTTCGCGCTGGCGCAAGCCGGGGCGATTACCGTCATCTCGCGTGACGGCCGAAGGCCGCTGCCGGTTGCTGCGATCAACAATCAGGACTACGTCGCCGTCGACGACATCAACACCGCGTTTGGCACGACCTCCCGCGAGGATCGGCTGGCGGGTGGTCTGACGATCACCGCGCGGGGGCGCTCGATCGTGCTGACTGCCGATCAGAACGTGGTCTCGGTTGCCGGACGGCTGGTCACCTTGCCGGCACCGCCGTTGCGCCGCGACAACCGATGGCTGGTGCCCGCAGAATTCCTGCCGCGTGCGCTGTCGCCCGCTCTCGAGATGCGCCTCGACCTGCGCCGAGCGGCGCGGCTACTGATCGTCGGCGACCTTCGCGTGCCACGCGTCGTGGCTCGCGTCGATGCGGGCGCGAACAATGTCGCCGTCACCTTCGACATCACCCCACACGCGGAGGCGCGCGTCACCGCACAGCCCGGACGACTGATCGTGCAGTTCGATGCCGACGCGCTCGACCTCAGCCTGCCGCTGGTGCCGCCGCAAGGACTGGTGACGGCGTTCTCACCTGGCGACACGCCGACCACCGTCACCATCTCGCTCGGCCCGCGTTACGCGACGCATCGTGTCACCCCATCGCAGCCGGATGCCGGTTCAGGCCGTGTGACGATCGACGTGTTGCCGGCGATGACGGACGCCACACCGGCGCCCGCGCCGTCGCCCGCGCCCGACAGCCGGTTCGTGGTGCCGACCCAGGGACCGTCGTCCGGTTTGCGCACCGTGGTGATCGATCCGGGACACGGCGGCGACGAGCCCGGCACGCAGGGCGCGAGGGGTGCGCAGGAAAAGGAGATCACGCTGGCGGTATCGAGGCGTCTGCGGACGCTGATTGAAAGCCGTCTCGGCCTGAAGGTCTTCCTGACGCGCGACGACGATCGCACGATGACGCTCGACGATCGATCGGCGTTTGCGAACAACCACCAGGCGGACGTGTTCCTCAGCATCCACGCCAATTCAGCGGTGCGTCCAACGCTGAAGGGCGCGGAGGTTTACTACCTGACGGTGGAGCGGGCCGACGCCGAAGCTCGCAAAAAGGCCGAGGACAGCGGCACCACCCTTCCAGCGCTCGGCGGCGGCACGCGCGCGATCGATTTGATCCTCTGGGAAACGGCGCAGGCCCGATATCTGGAGCAGTCGGCGACGCTCGCGGGTTACGTCGAGCAGGCGTTGCGCGGCCGCGTCGAGATGAGCCCGCGCGCGATCCAGCAGGCGCCGTTCCGCGTGCTGGTGGGCGCGAACATGCCGGCCGCCCTCGTCGAGATTGGTTACCTGTCGAACGCCGAACAGGAAGCACAGCTGACAACCGCCGCTTATCAGGATCGGATCGCGCAAGCCCTGCTCGACGCGCTGATCAAGTTCCGCGAATTCCTTGAACAGCGCTAGCCCGAAAGTTCGGATTCGGTGGAAATCGATGACGCCGCGTCAGTGGATGGCGGGTGTCGTGATCGGTGTCGCGGCCGTGGCGTTCGCGATTGCCTTGATGACCGGCTTGAGCCGCGTGCTGAGTACACCGGCGGCGGGTACGCCGCCCGCCGATGCGGCGGCGGTCACGCCGGCGGCCGCGCCCGCCGTGCCGAAGATCAAAGCGA
>DASPNQ010000005.1:0-2267 GCA_035626435.1 Vicinamibacterales bacterium | reverse complement strand
CCCGACGCCGAGCGGCCGTACCACATGGTGTTCATCGGCTCGATGGATTGGCATCCCAATGAGGACGCCGTGCAGTATTTCATCGCCGACATCCTGCCGCGCGTGCGCGCCGCGGTTCCCGAGGCGACCTTCTCAATCGTCGGCCGCAATCCGCGCCCGCACCTGGTCGAGGCCGCGCGCGCCGCGGGAGTCACGGCGACGGGCTCGCTTTATGACATTCGTCCCTCAATCGCCGAAGCCGCGTTGTGCGTCGTCCCGTTGCGTGCCGGCAGCGGCACCCGGTTGAAGATCTTCGAGGCGATGGCGATGGGCAAGGCCGTGGTGTCAACGACGCTCGGCGCCGAGGGGTTGACGATCGAATCGGGCACCCATTACGTCGCCGCGGATGGCGCTGATGCCTTCGCGGACGCGGTCATCGCGCTGCTGCGGGATCGCGACCGCCGTCGCCGGATAGCCGCCTCGGGGCGGCGGCTGGTCGAGGAGCAGTACTCCTGGGCCCAAATCACCCTGCCGATGGAACGCGATCTGCAAGCTACGGTCGAGAAACATGTCGTCGCCCGAACAGTTGCCAGCCGCGGTACTGATTTGTCACCAGCGAGATCCCCTCGATAGGGTGGGAATTGCCTCCTGGTTGGCCGCGACGATGCGGCTCGCCGGGATAGTTGAGATTCGTGCCGACGGCTGGCGCATGTGGCGCGCAGCTCGCCGCGAGTTGAAGCGGAGCGGCATGGTTGGGTTGGCCGACGTGCTGGCGTTCCGGCTCTTTTCCCAGCTCGTTGAGCGGAGCACCGACGCCGCATGGACCCGGGACCAGGTCGCCGCGTTGCAGCGACGTTACCCGGCGGATTTGAACAGCATCCCGCGAATCGTGGTGCGCGATCCGAACGGGGCCGATGCGCGCGCCTTCATCACAGCGGCGGCGCCGGACATCATCATCGCGCGCTGCAAGTTCTTGCTGAAGCCGGAGATCTTCGAGCTGGCGACCGCCGGCGCGTTTGCGCTGCATCCCGGCATCTGCCCCGAGTATCGCAATGCGCACGGCTGCTTCTGGGCGCTTGCCAACCGCGATCTCGAGCGCGTCGGCATGACCCTGCTCAAGATCGATCGGGGCGTCGACACCGGCCCGGCGCTGCTTCACGCGACCTGCAACTTCGACGAGGTCAGCGAGTCGCACTACGTCATCCAGCAGCGCGTCGTGATCGAGAACCTCGATCGCATCGGAGCCGTGCTCAAAGCGGCCGCGGCGGGTACCGCGACGCCGCTCAATAGCGCCGGCCGCGCGTCGGCTGTCTGGGGTCAGCCGCGATTGAGCAGTTATCTCCGCTGGAAGCGTGCGGCACGCCGAGACCGGGAACGTCTTCATGATTTACCTGTTGTTTCATGACGTCTACGTGGGCGATCCGCAAGACAGCGGATTCCGTTCCACGGCGGCCGACCGCTACAAGCTGACCGTGTCGCAATTCGACCGTCACCTCGCCGGTCTCGCCGCACTCGGTGGTCGTGGCTCGCGGTTCGCGTTGACGTTCGACGATGGCGGCGTGTCTTTCTACAGCCACATCGCCGATCGACTCGAGTCCCATGGCTGGCGCGGCTACTGTTTCGTGCCGACCGATTACATCGGGCAGCCTGGCTTCCTGACGCGCACGCAGATTCAGGAATTGGATCGCCGCGGGCACCTCATTGGCAGCCACTCGGCCTCGCACCCATACCGCATTCATGCGTGCGCACGCGGCGTGCTGCTCGACGAGTGGGCACGCAGCATCGGCATCCTGTCGCATCTGCTGGGCCGTCCGGTGGCTGCGGCGTCGGTGCCTGGCGGGTTTTATTCCCTCGGTGTGGCTACGGCTGCGGCTGCCGCCGGCGTCACGCAGTTGTTCACGTCAGAGCCGGTGCTGCGCACGCATCGCGTCGGCGCCTGCGAGGTGATCGGGCGTTTCACGATTCGCCACAGCAGTCGCACAAATTTGTCCGCCCAGCTCGCCGCGGGTGCGGCATGGCCGCGGCTGGCGATGTGGGCGCAGTGGAACGCCAAGACCACCATCAAACCCGTACTCGGTCCGTACTACGCGCGAGTCGCCGACTGGCTGCTCGCGGGAAACGCAGCCAAACAATAGGCCCCCTTCCCATCCACGTATCCAGGAGGAAGACCATGTCCGTTTCATCGTCCATTCGACGTCTCTGTATCGCGGTTGCGCTCAGCGCCGGAGTCGCGCTCGCGCCGGCCTGCAAAGGCGGTGCGGACACCCCGACATCGCCGACGGCCAGCG
>DASPNQ010000004.1:0-26293 GCA_035626435.1 Vicinamibacterales bacterium | reverse complement strand
CACGTCAGGCGCGGCGCGCAGCGACATCAGCGAGCTCCCGCGCCACGGTTTCCGGGTCGTTCTGTATCACCAGCTGCGCGAACACCCCCTCGAGCGAGGCGCGCGCCGACAAGGCGCGCACGCGTTCGATCGAATCGTTGGCAACCACCGCGCCCTGGTCCAGGACAATCACGCGATCGCAGACGCGCTCGACGACTTCGAGGATGTGTGAGCTGTACATGATCGCTTTGCCGCGGGCGGCCAGTGTCCGGACCAGGTGCCGCAGCATCAGCGTCGTGGCGACGTCGAGTCCGGTCTCGGGCTCGTCGAAAATGACGATGGCGGGATCATGCAGCAGCGCCGCCGACACGACAATCTTCTGCCGCATCCCTTTCGAGTACGACGCGATGCTTTGATCGGCCGCCGGCGTCAGGTTGAAGAGCTGCAGGAATCCGTCGATCTTCGATGCCAGCAGCCGCTCCGGCACCTCGCGCAATCGGCCCACCAGCTCGAGGTATTCGCGTCCCGACAGGAACGGATAGAGATACGGCTCCTCGGGCACATAGCCAAGACAGCGATGGAAACCGATCACGTCGTCGCGAATGTCGGCACCCGCATATTCGACGATCCCGGACGACGGCTCGAGCAGGCCGGCAATCATCCTGGCGGTCGTGGTCTTGCCGGATCCGTTCGGTCCGAGATACCCGAGAATTTCGCCGGGCCGCAGTGTCAGCGACACGCCGTGGACGACGCGGATGCCCGAGAACTGCTTCGATAGATTCCGCGCGTGGAGTTCCGCCACGATCAGTCGCTCGATTGAGCCGGGCGTCGCGCCGGCCAGAAGCACACCATCACGGGCACCAGCGCCAGCATCATCACGACGGCGATGGCGATGAGGTAATCGTCCCAGCTCTTGAAGAACCGTGCGGCCATGGCGGCGGGAAACGCGTAGTAGCAGACCGAGACCAGCGTGAGCTTGAAAAAGCTGCCGCAACCGCGGCGCATCTCCTCGCTTAGGCCACCCATCAGCGCGCGCAACACCGCACCACGGTTCGCCCATCGTCCGCGCCGCCCGAGGGCGTTCTCGAACTCCACATCCGCAAGCGCCGGTGCCACGATCAACTCGTAGGTCCGCGTCGACAGGAACCGATCGCAGAAGGCCGCTATCCCATCCTGGAAAGTCATTCGGCCTCCGCCGGTTTGAGCGCGAGCGCGGCCCGCAGCATGGTAAAGGCGCCGTGCACTTTGCGGCCGTAGGCGGTGGCGCGATACAGGCGTCTCGGTGTGCCGCTGACACCGGACGTGCGCTCTTCCTGGCGCGACTCGACGAACCCTTTTTCCTCCATGCGCGCGAGAATGACGTAAACGGAGCCGCGTTTCAGCGACCCGTCCGACGCCTCCACCAACTCGAGGCCGTAGCGCTCGCGTCCGCGCAGCAGTTCCATGACCAAGGATTCAGTCCGCGACATCGACGGCAGTCGGAGATCAGTCATCGGCCGCATATCTTACATTTTGTCAGAGTGAAGTCAAGCCGAACTGTCAACTGACGAACTGGCGGCTGGCCGAAGGCTGAAGGCTGAAGGCTGCGAAGGCTGTAGACACCCTACACCCAAGGATGTAGTCTGTCTACATCCTTGGAACCCAAGCGCTATCGGCCTCGTCTGGAGATCCTGCAGGGCACGCTCGACATGCTGATTCTTCAGACACTGCAGTGGGGGCCGCAGCACGGCTATGCGATCGGGCAGACCATCCGCACCGAATCGGCGGAGTCGCTGCGGATCGAAACCGGCTCGCTCTACCCGGCACTGCACCGTCTTGAAAAGCAGGGGCTGGTCAAGAGCGACTGGCGCCTCACCGAGCAGAATCAGCGCGCCAAGTTCTATCGCCTGACGCCGAAGGGCAAAAAGCAGCTGGTGCACGAGCGCGGCCGATGGTCGCAGCTGGTGTCGGCGATCGGCACCATTCTCAATCCGAAGCGCAGTCGCAGCTGACCATGAACCTCTTCACCTGGCTGTTCCGGCGCCGCCGCATCGAGCGCGATCTCGACGCCGAAATCCGTACGCACTTCGACATGGCGATCGCCGAGCGGACCGCCGCTGGCGAGGATCCCAACGCGGCGCGCCTCGCGGCGATGCAGGAATTCGGCAACGCCCTGCAGGCCCGCGAGGAGGCCCGCGCCGTGTGGCGCGGGACCGCCGTGGGCGCGGTAGTCGACATCTGGCAGGACGTCCGGTTCGGCGTTCGCATGCTGGTGAAAAATCCCGGATTCTCGCTTGTCGTCATCGCGGTGCTGACGCTCGGCATCGCCGGCAATGCGGCGGTCTTCAGCTTGTTCAAGGGCCTTGCGCTCAAACCGCTGCCGGGCGTCCGTGACTCGGCATCGACATCGGTGCTGCTCAATCGCACGATCGACGGCCGCGGCCTCGGCATCTCGGTGCCGGACTATCGCGACATTGCCGCCGGGCAGCAGTCGTTCGAGCGCCTGACGGCGTCGATGATGGTGTTTGCGAGCCTCGGGCGCGGCGTCGATGCGCGGCGCGTCATCGCTGAACTGGTCGTCGGCAACTATTTCGAAACGCTTGGTGTCGGCGCACAGCTGGGCCGCACCTTGACGCCATCGGACGATGTGGCGCCGGGGCAACACCCGGTGGCAGTGATCGGCGATTCGCTGTGGCGCCGATCCTTTGCCGCAGATCCGGCGATTGTCGGCACCACCATCTACATCAACGGCCAGCCATTCTCGGTGGTCGGCGTGGCCGCGCCCGACTTCAACGGCACGATTGTCAGCATGGGCGTCGACGTATTCGTGCCGCTGATGATGCAGCCGCAGCTACAGGCTCCCAGCCGGCTCGACATGCGCGGCGTGTTCGGTCTGACCACAATCGGTTATCTCAAGCCCGGCGTATCGATCGACGCCGCCACCGCCGAAGCGGCGATCTTCGCCGCGCGCCTTGAAGCCCAACACCCGCTGCCCAATCTCGATCGCGACTTCGAGGTCGTACCGATTTGGCGCTCGCCGTTCGGTGCGCAAACCTACTGGCTGCCGGCGATCGCCGTACTCGGCGGCATCGGCCTGCTGATCCTGATGGTGGTATGCGCGAACGTGGCGAACCTCGTGCTGGTGCGGGGCGCCGGACGCAGCGGTGAGCTGGGCGTCAGGCTTGCACTGGGCGCCAGCCGCGGCCGCCTGCTGCGCCTGCTGCTCGTCGAGAACCTGGTGCTGGCGCTGCCGGGTGCGCTGGCCGGCGTGGTGCTGGCGTCCTGGCTGCTGCCCTACGTCGCCGCCGGCGCGGCCGCGAGCGCGCCGTCGCGGGTCTACCTCGACACCTCCGTCGACGCGTACGTGTTGCTGTTCGCGATTGCATTGTCATGCGCGTGCGCAACCGCCTTCGGATTCGTACCGGCTCTGCGCGCGTCACGCGTCGAGCTCGCCGCCGCGTTGAACGATCTGTCGCCGCGCCTGGCGTCCGGCGGCCGGCTGCGCGCGCTGCTGGTCGTATCGCAGGTCGCGGTGTCCCTCGTGCTCTTGATTGCCGCGGGACTGGTGCTGCGAAGCTATGCGGCCGCCGCCCGTGCCGATGGTGGTTTCGAATCGGCACAGGTCACATCGATCGCCATCGATCTGCAGACCGCCGGCTACGACGCGACGCGCGGGCCGGTCGCCGTCACGCGGCTGCTCGATGCGCTGTCGGCCGAACCGGCGCTGTCGAGCGCGTCGCTCGCCATGAACGTCCCGATGAGTCTGGTCGACAACGCCTCTCGCGCCACCAACGTCGAAGGCTACGCGCCGCGTGCCGACGAAGACATGCTGTTCCTCTACAATGTCGTCGCGCCGCAGTACTTCCAGACCCTGCGCATCCCGCTGCTGGCCGGGCGAGACTTCACTCGCGACGATGACGCAGGTGCGCCGCCCGCCGTGATCGTGAACGACACGCTGGCGCGCCGTTTCTGGGCCTCTCCAGAGAACGCCCTCGGCAAGCGACTGCGCAGCGGCAACTCCGAATGGCGCATCGTCGTCGGCGTTGCTCGCGACGTTAAGTACTCCAGGCTCTCGGAGGCGCCGCGGCCGTTCGTCTATTACCCGTTGTTGCAATCGTACGTGCCGACCTTCCACATCCACGCGCGCACCGACGGCGACCTCAACTACGCGATGCGTCGCGTGCGCGGTCACGTGCAAGCCCTCGATCCGGCGATCCCCATTACCCGTTCCACAACTCTGACCGAACAGACGCGCGTGGCGCTGTCGGTCTACGAGCTGGCGGCGGGCGCGCTGACGATGTTCGGGGTGATGACGATCATCCTCGCGGCGATCGGCATTTATGGCGTGATTGCGTACACCGTGCAGCAGAGTACGCAGGAGATCGGCATTCGCCTGGCAATCGGCGCCAGCCGCGAGCAGGTCGCGTTGAAATTCCTCGGCCGCGGCGCGGCACTGGCTGCGATTGGCGCCGCGATCGGTGTTGCACTTGCGGCGGTCGCCAGCGGCGCCATCGAGTCGCTGCTCTACGGCGTCGGCGCCCGTGACGTAATCGCGTTCGTCGGCGCCACCGGACTCGTCATGGGCCTCGCGTTATTGGCGTCGTTCATTCCGGCGTGGCGCGCGTCACGCACGGATCCGCTGACCGTTCTTCGTCGTCACTGAGCGCGGGCACGCGCACGTCCGGCCGGCACGGCTGTTCAGAATCGGACATCGATCACCCCACGCGCGAGCAGGCCGTCAGCGATCCGCGCAATTTGGGCCGGTTTTCCGCCGCTCGTCCCGAGCCCAACCGGGCATGAAACATGCCTACGACCTGCCGGGAGCCAATCGCGCAGTGGCGCGGGCGCTCCAGGGCCACTTATGGAATCACTGATTCGCGACCTGCTCTTTGGATTCAGAAGCCTGCGGCGGCAACCCGCGTTTGCCATCACCGCCGTGCTGACGATCGCGCTCGGCATCGGCGCCACGTCGGCGATTTTCAGCGTCGTCAACGCCGTGCTGCTGCGGCCGCTTCCCTACACGGATGCGGCACGACTCGGCACCGTGTGGTCGGACCTGCGCGCGCGCAACGTGAAGGATTTCCCGCTGCCGCCAGGCGACTTCTATGACTTGCGCAAGGACACGACGCTGTTCGACGGCTTCGCGGCCATCACGTCGTTCCGCCCGACGATCGGCGACGATGGCCGGGGCGATGCGGAACAGGTGTCGGGCGCCGCGGTCACGACGAATTTCTTCACGCTGCTCGGCCACCGCATTCACGTCGGCCGAAACTTTGTCGAAGAGGACGGCACCCCGCCGCAGGGGCCGCCGCCTGGCGACGGATTGCCGCCGCCGGGATTCGTGCCGCCGCCGCCCCTGCCCAACATCGCGATTCTGAGTTACGAGTTCTGGCAGCGTCGTTATGGCGGCAGCGACGCCATCGTCGGCAAATCCATCGAATTCGGCAACGGCCGGGCGGACATCGTCGGCGTCCTGGCGCCGAATTTCGAGATTCTGTTTCCGCCCGGCACCAGCGTCGATCCGCGTCCCGACATCCTCGTCGCCAGCCGCGCCAACTACGAAGCCGGTTCGCGCAACAACGTCTCGCTGCGCGTGATCGCCAAGCTGAAGCCGGGCGTGTCGTTCGAGCAGGCGCAGAGCGAATTGGATCGCTTGTCGTCCGACCTGCGCGGACGGTTCCCGATCAAGCAAACCTCGAACATGAACCTGCGTATCGAGCCGATGCACGACGATCTCGTCGCCGACGTGCGGCCGCAGCTCGTCGCACTGATGGGCGCGGTGGTGTTCGTGCTGCTGATCGCGTGCGCGAACGTCGCCAACCTGTTGCTGGTGCGCGCGTCGGCTCGCGAGCGCGAGCTCGCGGTCCGCGCGGCAATCGGCGGCAATCGCTGGCGGATCGTCCGACAATTGGTCGCCGAAAGCGTGGTGCTAGCCGCGGTCGGCGGCGCGGCGGGTTTGTTGCTCGCCCAATTCGGCATCGATGCGCTCATTCAGCTGTCGCCGGATGGTTTGCCGCGGGCAGGTGCGGTCTCTCTCGACGGCACGGTGCTCGCCTTCACCGCGATTGCATCGTTCGCGGCGGCACTGATCTTCGGCATCCTCCCCGCGTGGAAGGCCTCGCGGCCCGACGTGATCGAGGTGCTGCGTTCGAGCGGCCGCCTCGTCGGCGGCGCCTCGGGCCGCTGGCTTCGCGATGGCGCGGTGATCGCGGAAGTGGCGCTGGCGTTCGTGCTGCTCGTCGGATCGGGTCTGATGATCCGCACGTTCATCGCCCTGCAGAACACCGATCCGGGGTTCGACACGCGGAACGTGTTTACCTTCCTGATTCAGAACAACCGGGCCGAGGGTATCGAGGGGCGCCGAGTCTTCCAGCGGACGATGCTCGAGCGGCTGAAAGCGGTTCCCGGAGTCATTGACGCGACGTCCGCCGGACCACTGCCGCTCGACGGCGGCAATTCGCTGGCGCGGTTCGGGCCGCTCGAGGCGGCGACCGATCCCGCAAAGTTCCAGCAGGCCATTGCGCACTTCGTGCAGCCGGGCTACTTCGAATTCGCGCGCACGCCGGTCGTCGCCGGACGCACCTTCACCGAAGCGGACAATCGCCCCGACGCGAGGCTGATTGTGATCGACGAGTTGATCGCGGCGCAGTTGTTCCCGTCCGGCAACGCGATTGGACAGCGCATGCTGGCGCGCGTCGTCACACCGGAGGCCGAGCCCTTCGAGGTGATTGGCGTGGTGAAGCATCAGCGCCACACCACTATGAACGGCGACGGCGAGGAAGGGATGTACTTCGTCGATGGTTACGCGCAGTTCGGCGCGGCGTTCAGGTGGGCGGTGCGCACCACCGGCGATCCGGAGGCGATCGCCAACTCGCTACGCAGTGCGCTCTCCGAACAGGATCGCCGCTTGTTGATGACGGAGCCGCGCACGTGGCAGTCCTACCTCGACGAAAAGATCGCGCCGACGCGATTCGCGCTGATCTTGATCGGCGTATTTGCGGCGGTCGCGGCGATTCTGGCGATGATCGGTCTCTACGGCGTGCTCGCCACGACGGTGCGCCAGCGCACCACGGAGATCGGCGTGCGCATGGCGTTCGGCGCCAGCACACGGACCATCCTGTCGTTGATCATCGGCCAGGGCCTGCGCCTCGCCGTCGGCGGCATCATCCTCGGAGTGGTCGTGGCGCTGGCGCTCACCCGAGTCATGGCGAGCCTGCTGGTCGGCGTCACGCCGACCGATCCGCCGACGTTCGTGGTGATGGCGGTCGCGTTTGCGGCCGTCGCGACGTTTGCCGCCTGGCTGCCCGCACAGCGGGCGGCCAGGCTCAGTCCGAACGTCGCGTTGCGGGACGAATGACCCGCGCCGTCAGAAACTGACTTTGAACGCCAGCTGCATCACGCGCGGCTGGTAGGCATTCAACAGGCTCTGCCGCGGCTGACCGAAGGTCGTCGAATTGATCTGACCGTTATAGGCGCCGTAGTTGGCGTGATTGGTCACGTTGAACACTTCGGCAATGCCGGTCAGCTTCATCCCATTCGGCAACGGCACGTCTTTCGAGACGCGGACGTCGACGCGGTGCAGCGGCAATCCGCGCAGCGCGTTGCGCGGCGCAACCGTGCCCGGCGCAATCGAGGTCGGTCCTTCAAAGCGCTCGGCCACCGGAACCAGCGTGGGGTTGAACGCCGACGTCGCGATCGCTTCCGGAATGGTGAACGCGGTCGTACCCGAGTTCAGCCGGGTCGTCCCGGTATGGCCGAACGGGTTCAGCGCAATGGTGGTCGCGTAGTAGTTTCCGGATCCGTAGAGATACGCGCCTGACAGCGACAGGTCGTACGGCAAACGCCAGATGCCGTTGAAACGCAGCGTATGGCGCTGGAAGTCGGTCGATCGCGCCCACTCCGCTTCCGGATCGAACGGGTTGTTGCCCTGGTACTGGAAGCCGGTGGTGTTGTCGTGCATGAACAGCATGTAGGTGTACGACATCGACGCCTGCCAATTGTTGGCATAGCGCCGGGTCAGCGCACTGGAGATCGCCGCGTAATCTGCCTTGCCGTTCGATTCGAGCCACTGGATCTGTCCGTACTTCGGATCGGGGCGGCCCTGCGCCGGGTTGCGGTTGTAGCCGGTCGCCGGATTGAAGAACAGATTGGGGTCGCGTTGCCGCGCGAAGTGATACCCCTTCCAATGGGTGAAGTCGGCTTCGACCCCGAGCTGGCTGCCGATCTGCTTCTGAAATCCGAGGATGCTCTGCCAGGTTGACGGCATCTGGTAGTCGTGCGCGATGACGCGCGGCCCCTGCGCCGGCAGCGGGAATCGTCCCGACAGGAAATCCTGCGGGGTGCGGCCGCGCGTCGGATTGGCAATGAAGCCCGGCTGACCGTCGTTCGGGAACGAATTCACCAGGATGCGCTCGCCGTTGAACGACTGCGCGCTGAAGGTCGTATTCGAGTCCGGAATGCTGTAGTACAGACCGCTGCCGCCGCGAATCACCAGGGTGCCGTTGCCGCCGACATTCCACGTGAAGCCGCCGCGCGGCGCGACGCTGCCGAGGTCGCGGAGGTTGTTCGGGTACAACTTGTCGCCGGGATCGAGATCGATGTCGGGATACGGCTTACCGCCGACCGGATCGAACGTCGCCTGCGTGGTGATGTGCGGCGGATCGAGCGCGCCCCAATCCGCGTCCCAACGGATGCCGTAATTGACGGTGAGCTGCTCCTTCATCCGCCAGGTGTCGCCGAACCACATCGCCCACGTCGGCCGCGGGATGTCGATGGTCCAGTCACCGAAGTTCTGATCGAAGCGCTGCACGATGGAATCGAGGCCGCTCACGTCCCAGCGGCTCGGATCGTTCCACGCATCGACCGGGAATCGCCGCGCCAGGTCCGCCGGCGTTGACGTGAAAATGTATTCGCCGCGTGACAACAATTGCCATTGGCCGGTGTCGTGCCAGCGCAGGAATTCACCGCCGAACTTCATGTCGTGCCGGCCGGCGCTCATCGTCAGGTCGTAACGCGCGCTGATGGTGTTCTGAAAAAACTCCTGCGGATAGTTGCGGCGCTGCCCGAAGATGATGCCGCCGGGAAAGACGTAGTTCGGCGTGTTCTCCAGCGCCTTGACCGCCAGCAGGTTCTGCCAGTCGAAGTGCGTGTAACCAATCTTCAGCTCCTGCAGCTTGGTGTTGCTGAGGACCTTAGACCACGTGCCGACGACGTTAATGGCGGTGCGATAGCGCGCCGCGGCCTGCGAGGGATGTTCGGTGCCGGCCACTTGCGTGAAGTCGTTGCCCCAATCCCAGTACGACGCGCGCGCGGTGAGGTGATCGTTCGGCGTCGCCTGCCAGTCGCCGCGCCCAAGAAAACTGTTCTGCACGAGCTTCGTGTCGAACGACCACGAAGATCCCGGCAGCGCCGCGACCGACGTGAGGATGGTGTTCGGCTCGTTCTCGCGCTCGAACGACAGAAAGAAATGCGCCTTATCCTTGATCAGCGGTCCGCCGACCGCGCCGCCAACCTGCTGGTTGGCATAGGGCAGCACGCGGTTGGCGATGAAGTCCTTGGCGTTCCACTTGTCGTCGCGGAAGTAACCGTAGACGCTGCCGTCGTAGTTATTGGTGCCGGAGCGCGAGATTGCCTGCACCTGGATGCCCAGCGATCGCCCCTGGGTGATGTCGAACAGATTGGTCACGACCTGGAACTCGGCGATCGCCTCGCGGCTGAACTTCGGCTGGCCGAAGCCCGACCCGGCGACCTGTTGGGTGATTTCCTGGCCGTCGAGATTCAACTGGAACTGCCGGTCGCGAACACCCGGGGTCGTGTCGACGGCGTTGGCCGTGATGCCTTTGACCTGCATGGCCAGTTCCATCCAGTTCCGGCCCTGCAGCGGCAATTCTTCCATCTGCCGGCGGTCGACGTTGCCGGCCACCTGGCTCGAGCTGACGTCGACGAGCGGCGCTTCGCCGGTGACGGTCAACGTTTCCGACAGCGAGGCCACCTGCATCTGAAACGGCAGCGACCGGTTCTGCCCGACGAGGAGCTCGATGTCGGGCACGACAATCGTCGAAAATCCCGACAACTCGGCCTGAACCCGGTAGCGGCCCGGCGCGAGCCCGCGTAGCCGATACTCACCGCGCTCATCGGCGACGGTCGTCGACGCCCGCCCGGTATCGATCATCGTCGCCGTGATCGTGGCACCGGGCAACGCGGCCTTGGTGCCGTCGACGACGGTGCCAAGCAGCGACGCTTCCTGGGCAAACGCCGGTGCGGTGAAAAGAAAAACGGCGCCGAATAGCAGCAGGGAGGCACAACGAACGCGCATAAGCTCACTCCTGGTCAAGACAACCGAACCGAATCGAGCCGAACCAAAATTACTGCGCAACGGGCGAATTGCGCGGACTATATCAGCTTTCAGCTTTCAGCTATCAGCTTTCAGCTATCACCTTTCAGCTTTCGGCTTTCAGCTTTCGGCTTTCGGCTTTCGGCTTTCAGCTTTCGGCTTTCAGCTTTGGGCCCGGCTTCGGCCAGATGACTCTGAATCGCTGACTGACGGCTGATGGCTGACTCCGACATCTGAGAGCTGAGAGCCGAGAGCGGATAGCTGAGAGCTGAGAGCTGATAGCTGGCTGATAGCTGATAGCTGATAGCTGATAGCTGATAGCTGATAGCTGATAGCTGATAGCTGATAGCTGATAGCTGATAGGATTCCCCGCATGAGTGACACCGAAGTTCACTTGAGCCGCGTCGCGGCCACGCGCTGGCGTCTGGCCGTGATGTTGACCGCGATCATGACGGCCACCTACGTCGGCTTCATCCTGTTAGTCGCCTTCAACAAGCCGCTGCTTGGCACGGTGCTGGTTCCGGGGTTGAGCATCGGCATCCTGCTCGGCGTGCTCCTGATTGTCCTGGCCTGGGCCCTCATCCTGATTTACGTGCGCTGGACCAACACGCATTACGACAGCCGCGTCGCCGATGTGCGGCGCTCGCGCCGGGCGGGGCTGTAATGCAGAGCGGCGAACCGAATGTCATCGCGATGGCGGGCTTCGCCATCTTCATCGTGCTGTCGCTCGTCATCACGTGGTTCGCGGCCCGGCAGACGCGCAGCACCGAAGCGTTCTATGCAGCCGGCCGCTCGATTACCGCGTTCCAGAACGGCCTCGCGCTCGCTGGCGACTACATGAGCGCGGCGAGCTTCCTCGGCATCGCCGGCCTCGTTGCGCTGTCCGGCTTCGACGGATTGATCTACTCGATCGGCTTCCTGGTCGGCTGGCCCGTCGTGGTGTGCCTGATCGCCGAGCCGCTGCGCAATCTCGGCAGGTACACGTTCAGCGACGTGGTCGCGTTCCGCCTGCGGCAGGTACCGGTGCGGGTCGCCGCCGCTGCCGGCAGCCTTGCCGTCGTGGCCTTCTACCTGATCGCGCAAATGGTCGGCGCCGGCAACCTGATTCGACTGTTGTTCGGGCTCAGCTACGAAGTCGCGGTGATCATCGTCGGGTTGGTAATGCTCGCCTACGTCCTGTTCGGCGGCATGATCGCGACGACGTGGGTGCAGATCGTCAAGGCGGTGTTGCTGCTGACGGGCGCCTTCCTGCTGGCGATGCTGGTGCTGTTTCAATTCGCGATGAACCCGCTCGCGCTGTTCAACGAAGCGGTTCGGCTGTACGGCGAAGGGGTGCTCGCGCCCGGCCGCTTCGTGTCCGATCCCGTCGACGGCATTTCGCTTGGGCTGGCGTTGATGTTCGGCACCGCCGGCCTGCCGCATATCCTGATGCGGTTCTACACGGTGCCCGATGCGCGAACCGCCCGGGTATCGGTCGCTTACGCCACCGCCGCCATCGGCGGGTTCTATCTCCTGACGTTCGTGCTCGGGTTCGGCGCGATGGTGCTGGTCGGCCAGCCGGCGATTCGCGCCGTCGACGCGGGCGGTAACATGGCCGCGCCGCTGCTGGCCGAAGCGGTCGGCGGCCAGGCGTTCCTCGGCTTCATCTCGGCGGTTGCCTTCGCCACGATCCTGGCCGTGGTTGCCGGCCTCACCCTCGCGGGCGCCGCGGCGCTGTCCCACGACATCTACGTTCATGTCTTCCGCGCCGGACGGGCCAGCGAGAAGGAAGAACTGCGGGTGGCGCGGGGCGCGACCATCCTGCTCGCGGTGCTGTCGATCGTGCTCGGTATCGCGTTCAAGGGCCAGAACGTCGCCTACATGGTGGGGCTCGCGTTCGCGATTGCGGCCAGCGCGAATTTCCCCGCGCTGATCCTGTCCATGTTCTGGCGAAAGTTCACGACCAGGGGCGCGCAGGCCTCCATCCTGTTCGGCACCGTGTCGACGCTGCTGCTCATCTGGATGTCGCCGACGATACAAATCGATCTGTTGAAACATTCCGAAGCGTATTTTCCGTATAGGAATCCGGGGCTATTCACCATTCCACTCTCCTTCCTGGTCGGCATCGTCACCTCGCTGGCCGCGCCGGAACCGGCCGCGATCGAGGGATTCGCGCGTCTCGAACACCAGATCCACCTAGGTGAGGACGAGCCTGCGTGATTCATAACCGGGCCGTCAGGTACGGCCTGTTCGTGCTCTGGATCGCGATTGCCGCCGCCGCCCTGTATCTGTATTTCTTCAAGCGTGAAGTGGTGCAGGCGGAGATGCGCAACGCGCTCTCGGCCTCGTTCTGGATCGCCGCGATCTCGTACCTGGTGATCGGATCGTTTCGCGCGTTTACGCTGGTGCCTGCGACCTTTCCGCTGCTGGTCGCGATGCCGTTTTTCGATCCCTGGGTGCTGTTGGCGTTGACGCTGCCATGCATCGCGATCTCATCGGCAATCTGTTACTGGTTCGCCGAAGCCATCAACATGGACGAGGTCTTCGAGCGGAAGTATCCGAAGCAGATCGGCAGACTCAAGGACCTGCTGCAGACCTACCAGTTGCCGATCATCATCGGCTGGAGCTTCTTTCTGTTCCTGCCGACCGACGTCCTCTGCTACGTCTGCGGATCGCTCAAGGTCAACTTCAAGAAGTTCCTGTTCGGCGTCATGGTCGGCGAAGGCACCGTCTACGCGATCTACATTTTCCTGGGCGACTGGATCCTGCGCGCCTGACTTCAGCGGAGTTCGGTGGCGTAGCTCTCGCCCGCGAGAAAACGCGCCCGATCCGCCGGGTCGTAAATTCGCACCTGTCGATTCACGTCGAAGCGCGGCGGCCAGTCGAGCGCGCCGGCCTCCTGCCCGCGAAACCGCTCTCGAAAGCGCCGCTCCTCACCCCTTTCGAACAGGAGGTAAGGTCGCAGGCCTTTCGATCGCAGCCACGTCAGCGCGCGATCCAGCCAAGCCGGATCGAGCGACTCCCACAACACCACGCCGCGATCGGCATGAAACCGGATGCTGCCGCTCTCCCACTCCGTGATCACCACCGCATTGCCGGGCAGCCGCTCGCGTACCAGCTCGGCGCTCTGACGATAGCGGCCTTCCAGACGGTGTAAGTGAAACGCGTCGCGCTCTGCTGCCGTGCGCGTGCCGAGAATGCCGAGCACCACGGCCGCCATCGGCAGCAGGCCGCGCATGCCGGCCCGGGTCAGCACGTCCGTCAGCACCACGCTCGCCAGAATCAACGTCACGACCAGCGCCGGCATCAGGAAGCGCAGGTACCACCATTCGGGAAATGGGCTATAGAGCAGGTAGGTGGCGGTGACCACCAGCACATACGACAGCAGCAGCCACGCCTGGCGGCGTGCTGCTCCGGTCAACACCAACGGCGCGGCCAGCGCCAATGCCGGCACTGCATACTGCGTCGTGACAATCGCGCGGCCGTAATTGGACAGATTGCGGGGCACGTGGCTTACGGCAAACAACTCAGACGGCGATCCGTAGCCGGTCGTGAACGGTCCCCCGTACAATGCGGTGTTCAACCACAGCATGATGACAACGCCCGGCAGCGCACCCGCGGCCACCGCTGCGAGCGCGCGCAGGCGCGCGCGTGATTCCGCGTGTTGGACCATCGACATCGCCGTGATGACGACGATCAACGGAGCGAGGTTCGGCCGCACCAGGATTGCCAGACCGGCACAGAGGCCGGCTGCGGCGCTGCGATGTGTCAACGCGATGGCCATCAGCCACAACGCTGCTGTCACCACGTCATTCATCGGTTGCACCGCCTGGAACAGCACGATCGGGCTGGTGGCCGTGAGAATTGCCGCGACGGCGCCCGCGGCGCCGCCGCCAAGAGCGCGACCGATTGCGAACGCGCACCACACCAACAAGCCGGCAGCGATCGGCGTCAGCCAGAAAATCGCGTCCTGGCCAAACACCATGGCCAGCGGCGCCATCAAGACCGACAACCCCGGCGCGCAAATCGGCGCGGCGGCTGCTGGATCGATGGTCGACGGGATGAAACCGCCCGGTGCCAATGTCAGCGCGGCGTTGGGCCATGGCGCGTCGGCGGCCAGCGCACTGGTGGGTTGCAGCGTGCCTCGCGAGAACGCCTGCGCCATCAACGCGTAGCAGGACGAATCCGAGCCGCCGACCGCCCACGTGCCTCGCATCACAGCAAACGCGGCGAGCGCGATCGCCGCGGCGGCTGCGATCGCCCGGCTCATTTGGAGAAGCGGTATTTGAACAGGACCTGAATGGCGTGGAAGCCGTCGCGCCAGCCGATCTTCTTCCCCTGCGCGCGGCTGCGAGGATTGAAGTGGATCGGCAGTTCCAGAATCCGGTGGCCGGCGCGCAGCAGTTTGGCCGTGATCTCGGGTTCGATATCGAACCGGTTCGACTCGAGCTTGAGCGACTGCGCGATGTCGCGCTCCATCACCTTGTAGCAGGTCTCCATGTCGGTGATGCGGCCGCCATAGAGCATGTTCGTGATGGTGGTGAGCACCTGGTTGGCGAAAATCGACAGCCAGGGCGCCTCAGGGCGGCCCGCCAGGAACCGCGAGCCATACACCACCCGCGTGCGGCCATCGAGGATGGGTTGGACCAGGTCCGCGATCTGCGCGGGATCGAGCTCGAGGTCAGCGTCCTGGATCGCGACAATCGTGCCGGTCGCGTGCGCGAATCCGATGCGGATCGCACTGCCCTTGCCGCCATTCCTTTCCGCGTGAATGATGCGCAACTCCGGCCGCTCGATGATGCGATCGAGCACCTCGCGCGTGCCGTCGGTCGAACCGTCGTTGACGACCAGAATCTCCCTCGGCGCCGGCAGATCGATCGCGACCAGCCGCTCGATGACTTCGGCGACGGTGCGCGCCTCGTTGAAGACCGGAACGACGATGGAAATCAGCGGGTTCACGATGCGGTCTCGATGAGAGCCGGAGTCGCGTGGCGCTCGACTTGTTCGACCGGCACGCCGACGTCGATCGCGCCGGCGTCGCGTGTGCTGCTGCCACCCGTCACGCTGCTCGCGACATTCTGGTATGTCTCACCGGCGTCCACGTTGATCCCCACCATGCTGCCACAGCCGACGGAGGCCAACCGCCCGGAGTTGTACCGAACCGCCCTGACCGTGCCGTCATCTACAGTATGACCCGACAGGTGCGTGTTTTCGGCAATATCACGCTGTTGCCGAACACCTCGTGAACGCCCGGAACACGGCGGTCAGGCGCGCACGTTACCATAGACGCGTGAACGCTCCACGAGTGCTCGTGCGTGCCTGGACACCGCGCGCGAAAATCCGTCTTCTCGATCGACACGCGCTCTGCCGCTTGATCGCAGTGACCTTCGCCGGGTGGGCGAGCGTCGAGGGACATAGCTGCAGCGGTGACGCCCGTACGAGATGAGTCGGCCGATGCGCATCGTAAGCATGGCGCTGAACGTACCGGGACCGGTCGCAGTGGCACGCCTGGTTGCCGGCGGCGCGCACGCGATCAAGGTGGAGCCGCCGTGGGGAGACCCGCTGGAGCAGTTGTGCAAGCCGTGGTACGACGAGCTGCACATCGGGGTCGAGGTTCGACGCGTCGATCTCAAGTCGACCGCCGGTGCGACAGAGATGCGTCAGTGGCTTGCCGATGCCGACATTTTCGTCGCCAGCCATCGGCCGTCCGCGCTCGGCCGGTTGGGCCTCGACGCGCAGACCCTGCACCGCACGCTGCCAACCCTGCGTCACCTCAACATCGTCGGCGACACCGCCACTCCCGAAGAGGCCGGCCACGACCTGACCTATCAGGCACGCGCCGGATTGGTGGCTGACGCGATGCCGTCGACGTTGATCGCCGACATGGCCGGCGCCGAGCGCGCGCTCGCGGCGATCGCGGTGGCCATGCAGACGTCGGGGACGAGCTCTGTCGTCGGACTCTTCGACACGCTCAACGACATGGCGGCTCCGATGCGCTACGGCCTGACGACGAAGGGAGGGCCCTTGAATGGCGGCAATCCCGCGTATGGCATCTACCAAACGCGACACGGTACGGTCGCGGTCGGTGCGCTCGAGCCGCACTTTCGCAGCCGGTTCTACGACGGTTTGGGCTTACCGGACGGCGCTGACCCGACTGCGGTATTGATGACGAAGACCGCCGCGGAATGGGAAACCTGGGCGGCTGCGCGCGACATCCCGCTCGTCGAGTGCCGGATGAGGAAGTAGAGATGTCCGGCTCGCATTCTGACGTGCTCGCGGCGGCCTGCGCGATCGCCGCGCGATACCTCGACGATCTGGGACGCCGGCACGTCGGCGGGGTCGCAACCCGCGCGGAAATGCTCGCCGCACTGGGAGGACCGCTGCCCGTCGGGGCTGCAGATCCGGTAACCGTCCTCCGTGACCTCGCTACGAACGCCGACGCGGGCATCGTAGCATCTGCCGGCCCGCGCTATTTCGGGTTCGTCACCGGCGGTGCGGTACCGGTGACAGTCGGCGCCGACTGGATGGCGAGCGCGTGGGATCAGAACGGCGCGCTGTTTGTGATGTCGCCGGCGCTCGGCGTGATCGAAGACGTGGTCGCCGGCTGGGTGCTGGAAATGCTGCAGCTGCCCACGACCGCCAGCGTCGGTTTCGTCACCGGCGCGCACATGGCGAATTTCACGTGTCTGGCAGCCGCCCGCCACGAAGTGCTGCGCCGCGCCGGCTGGGACGTCGAAGCACACGGCCTGCAACGGGCGCCTCGTGTGCGAGTGATCGCCGGTGGCGAAGTGCATGTCTCGGCGGTCGGCGCGTTGCGCTACCTCGGATTCGGCGCGGGCGAAATCGCAACCGTGGCGGTTGACGACCAGGGCCGCATGCGTGCGGAGGCGTTGGCGGCGACCCTGTCGAAGGACGGCGGGCCAACCATCGTGTGCGCGCAGGTCGGCAACGTCAACACCGGCGCCAGCGATCCGATTGACGCCATCGTTACCAGCGCACACGCACACAACGCCTGGGTCCATGTCGACGGCGCGTTTGGCTTGTGGGCGGCCGCTGTACCGGAGCTGCGTGCGCAGTTGCGCGGCATCGAGCGTGCGGACTCGTGGGCGACCGATGCGCACAAGTGGCTCAATGTGCCGTATGACTCCGGACTCGCGATCGTCGCCGACGCGGCGCCGCATCGCGCCGCGATGAGCATCAAGGCGTCGTATCTGCAGCGAGGCGCAGACGAAGAACGTGTCGGCACCGATTGGGTGCCCGAATCATCCCGACGCGCACGTGCCATCCCGCTGTATGCGCTGATCCGCGCGCTCGGGCGCGACGGTGTTGTCGAGATCGTCCGCCGCAACTGTTCGCTGGCGCGGCGGATGGCCGATCGGCTGGCGATGGAGCCGGGCGTCACGATCCTGAATCACGTCACGCTCAATCAGGTCCTCGCCCACTTCGCGTCAGATCACACGACTCGTGACGTGATTGCGCGCGTGCAGGCCGAGGGCACCTGCTGGGCGGGCGGCGCACTCTGGCAAGGCCGGCAGGCGATGCGGATATCGGTATCCAACTGGTCGACGACGGACGCCGACATCGATCGATCCGCGGAGGCGATCCTCGACTGCTTTAGGCTGGCGCGGCAGGCGGCAGACTGAAGGCGTTTACCGCTTCTTTTTCGCCGTGGTCTTCTTCGGTGGCGGACCGGGCCGGTACTCCAGCATCACGTTACTGATCGACGCGATCGGACGGCCGGGACTCGAATAATTGTCGACGCCATCCGGACGCATCACCGACAGCTTCTCGCCAAGAATCGAGACCTCCGCGCCGACGTCGGCGGGCAGCTCCATGACGATCAGCTCGGCGCCGGATGGCGCGACCGCTTTGACGCCGCCGGGGCCCGCGCCACCGCTGATGCGATCGAACAAGTCCTTCTCGGTTCGAAACTCGCTCTGCACGATGGCGCGGTCGACCAGCGTGTTGTCCATGGTCAACACGCCGACGGTCGCGGTGTATTTGCGATAGGCCTGCTTCGATTTGACGAGCTCAGCCGAATAGGTGTGGCGATTGTGCAGCTCGAAAGACAACGTCACCGCGCCGCGATGCGGAGGAATCGTGACGATGATTCCGTCTTTCGGATCGGCGCCGGTCAGGACATCGCAGAACCGCCGCGTCGTCGTCACCCCAACCCCGAGCTCGAATGGACATTTCACGTCGGCCTGGATCCGCGTCAGCGACGTAGCGGGCGTTTTTTTCGCGGGCCGTGACTTCGTGGCTGGCGCCTTGCGCGTTTGCGCCGCAACCGCGGCGAAGGAGGGGAGCAGCAACGCCCCCACCAGCGTTGCACCGACAAGCGCCGTCACCACTCGCATGCGTATGACTTTAGTATATAGTCCGTGGGCGAACGGATTGCTTACAGCATGTCTCCTACCTGTGCGCCCGTCAGGTCCGTGTCCGTTGGGGTTCGCCGCTGTCGTTCTTTGACACACGAATCCTGTTGTCGCTAGCTCTGTTACATTCAATATCCCGTAAGCGAAAAACAGAAATTCGGAGGAAGCTATGAGAGTACGAGTGTGGCTCGCGGCCCTCGCATTCCTGGCCGCGACAGCATGGCCCGTTGCCGGGCAGGTGCAGACGGGTTCCATCCTGATTCGCGTCACCGATGCGCAGGGCGGCGCGGTGCCCGGCGTCACGGTGACGCTGACCAGTCCGGTGCTGGTGTCCGGCACGATGAGCGGGGTCACCGACAGCGGCGGTGTCATTCGATTCCCGTCGCTGCAGCCGGGCGTCTACTCCGTCAAGGTGGAGCTGCAGGGCTTCCGCACCGTCATTCGCGAGAACGTGCAGGTCGTGGTCGGCCAGACGGTGCCGCTCGACATGCAGTTGAGCGTAGCGACAGTTGCCGAGACGGTCACCGTCACGGGCAGTTCGCCGGTCGTCGATACCACCACCGCGAACACCAGCGTGAACCTGAGCGAGCAACTATTGCAGGCCACGCCCGGCGGACGCGACATCTGGTCGCTCGTTGAATACAAGGTGCCGAGCCTGTTGATTACGCGCCCGGATGTGGGAGGTACGTCCGGCGGCCTTCAAGGCGTGTTCAACGCTCGCGGCACGACCAGCGCCCAGAATTCCAGTTACCTGAATGGCATCAACGTCGGTGACCCGGCCGCCATCGGCGCCGCGGGGTTCTATTACGACTACGACGCCTTTGAAGACATTCAGGTCTCGACCGGCGCGCATGACATCACGGTTCCGACGAGCGGCGTGTTCTTGAACATGGTGACGAAGAGCGGTGGCGAAAGCTGGCGGGGCCGCACCACCTTCGCGTGGCTTGGCGACGCGACGCAGACCCAGAACATCGACGCCAACCTGCTCCGCTACGGGTTCCGGCCTGAGACCAACGCCGTCGACTTTACGTCCGACATCAACATCAGCGGCGGTGGCCCGGTCATCGCGCGCAAGCTGCGCGTCTTCGGGTCGTTCCGCGACTGGCGCGTGCACGTGAACGTGCCCGCGGCGTTTTCGACGCTGGTGCTCGACAGCACCGACATCACGTCTGGCCTCGTCAACGCCAATTATCAGATCAACGACAGCAATCGCCTCACCGGTCTGTACGCGCGGCAGTACTACAAGAAGCCGCACCGCTTCCTCCTCGCATCGAACGTCTCGGTGCTCGAATCGACGAGTAACGAAGACGACGTCTTCGATATCTATCAGGTGCTGTTGAATTCCGTCGTCACGCAGAAGTTCTTCGTCGATGCGCGCGTCGGTCTCAACAAGATCTTTTTCCCGACCTATCTGAACGGCACCGATCAGACGCTGCTCGATTCGGCCACCGGCATCCGCACGCGCAACGCGACGACCGGTACCGAACGCTGGCGCGATCGCTATCAGATGAACACCACCGGGCAGTACTACGTCGACGAGCTGGCCGGAGGCCGCCACGAGTTCAAGTTCGGCGTCGATTACTCGCACATGCCGGTCGAAAACCGCGTGTCGCGGTGGGACGACGTCGACCTCACCTACAACAGCGCGACCGGTCTGTCACAGAACGTGACGCTGTTTGGGACGCCGTTCTATACGAAGACCGCCGTCGACGTGCTGGCGCTGTACGCGCAGGACAGCGTGTCGTGGAATCGACTGACCATCACTGGCGGGTTGCGTTGGGAACAGCTGAAGGGTTACCTCCCCGAACAAAGCAGCCCGGCCAGCCGCTTCTTCCCGAACCTCACCCGCAGCTGGCCCAAAGTCGACGACGTCGTCGACTGGACGACGGTCGGACCGCGCATCAGCGCCGCCTACGACCTGATGGGCAACGGGCGTACCGGCCTGAAGTTCGCGGCGGGCCGTTACTACTACATGATCGCGTCGGGGGGCGGCGTCCTCGACGGCGTCAATCCGAATGCGAACTACCAGGAGCAGTACAACTGGAACGATCTGAACGGCGATCGCCGCTTCCAGCTCGGCGAGCAAACCGGCACTCCGGTGATCACGCAGGCGCGGCCGGATCTGGTGTCGGTAGATCCCGACTATCGGCGGCCGTACACAGATGAATTCACGGGCGGCGTCGATCACGAACTACTACCCAACCTTCGCCTCAGCATCGTCGGCACGCATCGCGTGGAACGCGACGTGCTCGCCACATCGAACCCCGCGGCGCCGTACGACACGTTCCTGACAACGCGGCCGGACACCGGCCGGGACGGCGTCGCCAACACGTCTGACGACTCGACGTTCCAGTTCTACAATCGGACGTCGACGGCCACGAACCGGACGCATTACACGAACGATCCGACGTTCCGCCAGACCTACAACGGCCTCGAGGTCAGCGGCACCAAGCGCATGTCGGACCGCTGGCAGATGCTGGTCGGCTACACCTTCAGCCAGACGCGGCAGAAGGGGCTGAGCGTGCATGTCAACCCGAACAACCTGATCAACACCACGGGCCCGGTTACCGGTCAGATCGGCGATCGTCCGCACCAGTTCAAGGTCAGCGGCACCTATATCCTTCCGTGGTACGACATCGGTTTCGGCGCGAACTTCAACGCGCAGAGCGGCGCGGCGATTACGCGGCAGGTCACCGTCGCGCAGACCGTCGGCGGCAACAGCACGGTGAACGTCGAGCCGCTCGGCTCGTACCGCCTGCCGTTCCGTAAGTCGGGCGACCTTCGCATCTTCAAGAACGTGTCGTTTGGATCGCGCAGCCTCGAAATGGCGGTGGATGTGCACAACGTCAGCAACACCAACACCTATTGGGATGCGCGCACGCTGAGCGGCACCATCAACCTGCGGCAGAACGGCGATCCGACTGGCGCGATCAACACCGTGCCGCAGTTCGGTTCGCCGGCGCAGGTCTACGGGCCGAGGAATATCCGGTTCAACGTCGCGTTCCGGTTCTAGTCGAAATGGTGTGAGCCTTGCGGCAGCGGCAGTCCTGTGACCGACAGGCTGCCGCTGCGCAGTTTCAGCAGCTCCAGAAACTCCATCCGCGTGCGCACTTGATCGCGGAACGCGCCGGCCATCGCGCTGGTGATGGTGTACGAGTTCTGCTTTTCGACGCCGCGCATCGCCATGCACAGATGCGTCGCTTCACACACCACGGCGACGCCTAACGGCTTGATCTTCTCGCCGATGGTCTCGGCGATCTGATTGGTCATGCGCTCCTGCAGCTGCAACCGGCGCGCGAAGATGTCGACCAGGCGCGGGATCTTGCTGAGACCGATCACCTTGCCGTTGGGAATATACGCGACATGACACTTGCCGAAGAACGGCAGCAGGTGATGCTCGCACAGGCTGTAGAAGTCGATGTCGCGGACGATCACCATCTCGCTATAATCGACGCTGAACAGCGCTTCATTGAGCACCGAATCGATATCCGCCGAGTATCCGCTGGTGAGAAACCGCAGCGCCTTGTCGACGCGCCGCGGTGTCTTGAGCAGCCCCTCGCGGGCCGGGTCCTCGCCCAGTTCGAGCAGCAGACGCTGGATCAGATCCTGCATCGTTGCATTGTATGTCGCGGCCGCAGCATCAACGGGCATCCCGGCATTGGATGCCCGCATCGCCGCGCAGGTGTCCGCCGAAGACCCTGACGCGCTCTATCGAGATCGCGAAAATCTGACGAGCGCCCGCCACGCTGCAGCGCTGTGGGCGGCGCGGCTCGCGGCGAACCCGCGCGATTTCGACGCCGCGTACAAACTGGCGCAGGCGCGCTATTGGCTCGGCACCAACGGTCTGCCGCAACCGGAGCGGAAGGCGGCGCTCGAAAGCGGCATCACTGCGGCTCGTGCCGCGATCGCCGTGGACGCGAATCGCCCCGAGGGGCATTTCTGGCTGGCCGCCAACATGGGCGCGCTGGCGGAATCCTTCGGGCTGCGCCAGGGTATTCGCTATCGCGGCGCGATCAAGGATGCGCTGCTGACGACGCTGCAGATCGATCCGGGATATCTCGACGGCTCCGCCGACCGCGCGCTCGGCCGGTGGTACTTCAAGGTGCCGCGCTTGTTCGGCGGTGACAACAAGAAGTCGGAGCAACATCTCCGCAAGTCGCTCACCTACAATCCGAACAGCGTCATCTCGCGCGTCTTCCTCGCCGAAACGCTGGCGGACCAGGGGCGCGTGGCCGAAGCGCGCACGGAAGCCCAGTCCGCCATCGACGCCCCGCTCGATCCTGACTGGGCACCCGAGGATCGCAGGTTCAAGGAAGAAGCGAAGCGGCTATTAGCCAGGCTCAGGTAGTAGCCACGAAGGACACGAAACAGTGGCACGAACGCCACGAAGGATCCGAAGCACACGAATACACTCTTGAAATTACAACTTCGTACTTTCACTAGTTTTCGTATCTTCGTGCCACTATTTCGTGCCCTTCGTGGCTATGTCATTTCGCGTAATCGTAGAAGCCCTTGCCCGACTTCTTGCCAAGATGTCCCGCCAACACCATTCGCTTCAGCAGCGGCGGCGGCGCGAAACGTTGCTCACGGAACTCGTCGAACATGATGTTCGCGATGTAGTAGGTGGTGTCGAGGCCGACGAAATCGAGCAGCGTGAACGGCCCCATCGGATAGCCGCATCCGAGCTTCATGCCGTTGTCGATGTCCTGCACCGTGCCAAGCCCCTCCTCAAGGCAGCGGATCGCATCGAGCAGGTACGGCACCAGCAGCCGGTTGACTATGAAGCCGCCGCGATCCGGAGCGGTGATCGGCTCCTTGCCGATCGCGCGTGCGAATCCCATCAACGCATCGTGCGTCTCTTGGCTGGTCGCCAGCGCGCGGATGACCTCGACGAGCTTCATCAGCGGCACCGGGTTGAAGAAATGCAGGCCGCCGACTTTGTCGGGCCGCTTCGTGCCGGCACCGAGCTCGGTGATGCAGAGCGACGAGGTATTGGAGGCGATCAAACAGTGCGGTCCGACGACGGCCTCGACGTCCGCGTAGGCCTGCTTCTTGATCTCCACGTTCTCGATGATCGCTTCGACGACCAGATCGCAGTCCTTCAAGTCGGCATATTTCGTCGTTCCCGTCAGGTTCCCGAGCGTAATGTCCCTGGCGGCTTCGGTGACCTTGCCTTTGGCCACACCATCGCTGAGGAATTTGTCGATGCGGCCCAGGCCTTTCCTGAGGACCTCCTCGTTGACCTCGAGAACGATGGTTCTGAAGCCGGCCGCCGCGGACACTTGCGCAATGCCCGCGCCCATCAGACCGCATCCAAGCACGCCTACTGTCTTGATCGCCATCACAGGGCCTCAACAATCATTGCAATGCCTTGACCGCCGCCGATGCAGGCGGACGCCACACCATATTTCTTCCCTCGCCGTCTGAGCTCGAGCAGCAGCGTCAGCACCAGCCTGGCGCCGCTGGCGCCGAGTGGGTGGCCGATCGCAATCGCGCCGCCGTTGACGTTGACCTTATTCCGGTCGAGGCCGAGCTCCTTCTCGCAGGCCAAGTACTGGGGCGCGAAAGCTTCGTTGATCTCGATGAGATCGAGGTCGGCGAGGCTGAGCCGTGCCCGTTCGAGTGCCTTGCGAATCGCCGGCACCGGTCCCATCCCCATCATCGTCGGCTCGACGCCAACGGTCGCCCACGAGACGATGCGGCCGATCGGCTTCGCGCCCCTGGCCGTGACCGCGTCCTCGCCGCCAATCACGATCGCGGCGGCGCCGTCGACAATGCCGCTGGCGTTGCCCGCGGTGACGACGCCATCCTTTTTGAAGACGGTGGGCAGCTTGGCCAGGATGTCCAGCGTCGTGTCAGGACGCATGTGATCGTCCTGCTCGACGAGCGTGACACCTTTTCTGGTCTTGATTTCCACCGGGATCACTTCTTCTTTCATCGCGCCAGACGTCCACGCCTTGTGCGCCAGCTGCTGGCTGCGTAATGCGTACTCGTCCGCCTGTTGGCGCGTGATGCCGTACTGGACGGCGCAGTTCTCGGCGGTAATTGCCATCGAACAACCTGCGTAGGGATCGTTCAGGCCCTCCCAGAGCCAGTCTTCGAGTTTGCCCTGTCCGAGCTTCAAGCCGCCGCGCAGCCCACGAATGATGTGGGGCACCTGGCTCATGTTTTCCATGCCGCCGGCGAGCACGAATCCGGCTTCGTCGAGCTGGATGTGTTGCGCGCCGCTGATTACGGCCTGGATGCCCGATCCGCACAGGCGGTTGACCGTGAGCGCCGGTACTTCGATCGGCAACCCGGCCTTCAGCCCGACGTGACGGGCACCGTAATGCGCATCGACGCTGCTTTGCTGCACGTTGCCAAATACGACGTGATCGACCCATCCGGCCTCGACGCCGCTGCGTTCGAGCGCCGCTTTCGATGCGATCGCGCCGAGCTCGATCGCGGAGAAATCCTTGAGCGCGCCGACGTGTGTCGTCATCGGCGTACGCGCGCCGCCGAGGATGAATACCTGTTTTGCCATTCGTCCGCCTTCAGTCTTCAGCTTCTGGCCTTCAGCGTTCGGCCAATTTCGGTTGCAATGAAATCACCAGCCTCGCGCGTTCCGAGCGAGCCGCCGATATCGGTCGTCGTCTGATGGACCGCGACGGCGGCCTCTACCGCGGCTTCGATCGCCCGCGACTCCTCGCGAGCGCCAAGGGTGTCGAGCATCAACGCCGCCGAGAGGATCGCGCCAATTGGATTCGCGACGTTCTTTCCGGCCAGCGGCGGCGCCGACCCGTGGACCGGCTCGAATAACGACGTCTTGCCGGGGTGAATATTTCCCGACGCGGCCATGCCGAGGCCGCCCTGCAGCGCGCCGCCAATATCGGTGACGATATCGCCGAACAGGTTGTTGGTGACGATGACCTGATACTGACCGGGATCCCGCACGAGGAACATCGCAAGCGCGTCGATGTACTGATGAGTGGCGGTAATGCCCGGGTAGTGCGGCGCCACTTCCTTGAACACGCGCTGCCACAGTGCATGGCCCTGCTGCATCGCGTTGCTCTTGTCCGCCATGCAGACCTTGGTCAGTCCGTTCGTCTTCGCGAACTCGAACGCGTGGCGGATGATGCGGTGGACGCCTTTGTAGGTGTTCACCTCTTCCTGGATCGCCACTTCGTCCTCGGTGCCCGCCTTGAAACGGCCGCCGACGCCGACATACACGCCTTCGGTGTTCTCGCGAAACACCACGAAGTTGATGTCGGCGCGGCCGCGGTCCTTCAGCGGGCTGAGCCGATCGTCGAGCAGCCTGACCGGGCGGTAGTTGACGTAGAGATCGAGCTCGAAACGGGTGCCGAGCAGGATGTCACGCGCGTGCCGATTGTCGGCCACGCGCGGATCCCCCAGCGCGCCGACGAAAATCGCATCGAACGTCCGCAGCAGATCGTAGCCGTTCGAGGGCAGCGTCTCACCGGTCGCCAGGTAATGATCGGCGCTCCACGGCAGGTGCTCGACGCGAATCTCTCGGCCGAACACCTCCGAGACGGCACCGAGCACCTTGATGGCTTCAGCGGTGACGTCTTTTCCGATTCCATCCCCCGCGATAACGGCAATGTGCATGCAGTAACTTTTAACTTTTAACTTTTAACTTTGCACTTCAACG
>DASPNQ010000003.1:0-7052 GCA_035626435.1 Vicinamibacterales bacterium | reverse complement strand
GCGGCCGTTGCAGCAGCGCAACGGTGCGATCCCGGTGATCTGGCGCGCGCTCGGCGTCGCGCTGCTACTGACGGCGCCGCTCGGTCTGCCGGATCTGCTGAATGCGCAGTGGCACCCACGCGCCGCGCTGGCAATGTTGGGTCTTGGCGCCGGCGGCACCGCCATCGCGAATATCCTCACCGCGACCGCGGCCGGACGCATGGGCGCGACGACGGCGTCAGCCACCGCGTTCCTGATTCCCGTAGTGGCGTTGCTGCTCGGCGTGGTGGTGCGTCACGAGCATGTCACCGTGATGTCAATCGCCGGCGCCGCCGTGTGTCTGCTTGGCGCGGCGATTATTCGTGACCCGAAAATGTTCGCGCCGCTGTTACCTGGGAGATTTGTTGGCGTAAACGCTCGGGTCTGAGACGCCCGCCGCTGCAAAGGCGTCTCGCCGCTCGCGGCACTTGCTGCAGAGGCCGCAATGCAGAACCGGCAGTCCCTGGGGCGCCGATAGGGAAGCCGCGATGGGGTTCATGCACGACAAGGTGAGCTCGAGCGGCACCCTCAGCGCAACGCCGCGTGCGATGACGTCGTGTTTGTTCCATGATAGGAACGGCGTCGCGATCTCGATTGGGTGATCGAGGCCGAGCGAAAGTGCCTTCGACATCGCCGCGAAGAATTCGGGTCGGGCGTCCGGGAACGGATTGCCCGCCAGCGGCCCGAGCACGATGCGAGGCGCCCCGGCGCGAGCGGCAAGCACCCCGGCTTTCGTCAACAACACGAGATTCCGCCCGGCGAGGTAAACGTCTTCGTCCGGCGTGTCATACCCCGGGGGTACGCCGCGAACCGCCCAATGCGTGTCGGCGTAGACGTCACGCATCGTGAACGCGACGCGCTGCAATGCGTCGACGCGAGCCGCGAACGCGTCGGCGGCCAGCAACCGTTCGACCATCGCGATTTCAGCGGGTTCCCAGGCCAGGCCAACGCTGACGTAGACGGGCAGCACTCGCGAGGTTTGCGCTTCGTGCGCGGCCAGCACCGCGCTGTCCAGCCCGCCGGACAGCAGCACCACGGCCGAGCGTTGTGCGACGTTCACGTGTCACGCCTCAAGGTGAGCGGCCAGTTTAGACTCTTGTCTACCGTTGATCATTGTCTTCGACCTGGACGGCACGTTGATCGATTCGGCGCGCGATCTCGCCGCATCGGTTGGCGAGATGCTCGAGAGCTACGGCGCCGCGGCGCTCCCCGTGGACGACGTGCTGGAGATGGTCGGCGACGGCGCGCCACTGCTGGTAAATCGCGCGATGGCCCGCGCCGGCGTGCGGCCAGCGCCGGATGAAGCGCTGAGCCGCTTCCTCGACATCTACGACCGGCGGTTGATGGACCATACCGCGCCCTATGCCGGTATTGGCGAGGTGCTCGCGATGGCGGTGCGGCGCGGACCGCTCGCGGTGTTGACGAACAAGCCGCTCGGGCCGTCGATCGGCATCCTCGAGGCGCTCCGCCTGCGCGGATTCTTCACGCGCATCATCGGCGGTGACGGTGAGTACAGCCGCAAGCCCGATCCCAAGGGTCTGCTTTCGCTGCAGCCGCTGTGCCCTGGCGATCAACTCGTGATGGTGGGCGATTCGCCGGCCGACTGGAAAACGGCCGCCGCGGCGGCCGTGCCGTTCGTATTTGCGCGTTATGGATTCGGCGCGTCGAAGTTCGGCGCGTCGCCGCCTGACACGCCCTATGTGATCGACCACGCGCGAGAGCTCGGTCGCGTGCTCGATGCAATCGCCCGGCGGATGGATGCCGACCACCAGGGTCGCGGCGGCTGATCTTCCCGGCGCACCCGTCAGCAGATTACCAGCAGCTTCGAGGCGGCGCGCGCGCCGATCGTCATGCGCTGGTCGTCTTTGCCCTTCAATCGCACGCTGTCGGAGACCTCGTCACGTGCTTCGACTTCAATCGTCTGTCCAGGCTTGAGATGATGGCTCTCGATGAAGCGCAGAAACGCGGCGTCCTGATCGGTGACGCGCGCGACGGTGACCGGCGTATTGAGCGGGCAGGTCAGCAGCGTTTCCAGCGCACGGTGCGCAAGTTGCCCTTCGGCGTCGGGGATCGGGTCACCGTGCGGATCGAACGCCGGCCGGCCCAGCATTTCGTCGATGCGCTCGATCAGTCGATCGGACACGACGTGCTCCATCTGTTCGGCGTCCTCATGCACCTCGTCCCAACTCATGTGAAGCACTTGGACGAGGAATAACTCGATCAAGCGATGCCGTCGCAGGACGCGCGCGGCGAGCTTTTCGCCGGCGCCGGTCAGCCGCACGCCGTTGTACGGCTCGTAGGTCACCAGCCCGGCCTCCGACAACGCCTTGACCATCGTCGTGGCCGTGCCGGGCGCAATGCCGAGCGCGGCCGCCAGTTGCCCCATCGGTACGAGCTTCTGGCCTCCGACCAAATGCGTCTCGCCGACGTAGATCGCCTTCAGATAATTCTCGACGGTACTCGACGGAAGCATCGCGGCTGCAACATCTTAGCAAACGTTCAGGAAGATAGGAGTTGATTGTTTGCGGGGCAGTAGATTATGTTTTTGACTAATCAAAATTACCGTGACGGACACAACCCCATCTCCTCCACCCGCAGCCGTCAAGGTGCCGTCGCTCCCCGAGGTCTACCGGTCGATCAAGGTGCCGAGTGGCGGCCAGGCGTGGCGCCGTTTTCTCGCGTTCCTCGGTCCCGGCTATCTCGTGTCGGTCGGTTACATGGATCCCGGCAACTGGGCCACCGACATCGCCGGCGGATCGAAGTTCGGCTACACCCTGCTCAGCGTCATTCTGATCTCGAACGTCATGGCGATTCTGCTGCAGTCGCTGTGCGTGCGGCTCGGCGTCGGCACCGGACGCGATCTCGCGCAGGCGTGTCGCGACTATTACTCGAAGCCCGTCGCGATCGCGCTCTGGGTGCTGTGTGAAATCGCCATCGTCGCCTGCGATCTCGCCGAGTTGCTCGGCAGCGCGCTCGCGCTGAATCTGCTGTTCGGCATTCCGATGGCGGTCGGCGTGTGTCTGACGACGCTCGACGTGCTGGTGCTGTTGTGGCTGCAGACCAAGGGCTTTCGTTATACGGAGGCGATTGTCGTTACGCTGGTCGCGACGATCGGCGTCTGCTTCGCGATTCAGGTGTTCGTGTCGCGGCCGGAGTGGCTGGGTGTCGCCGGCGGCCTGGTGCCGACGCCGGAGGTATTGCGGAACCCGGAGATGCTGTATATCGCGATGGGCATCCTCGGCGCCACCGTGATGCCGCACAACCTCTACTTGCATTCGTCGATCGTGCAGACGCGGGCCTGGAACCTGAGCGTCGCCGACAAGCGCGAGGCGATCAAGTACGCGACGATCGACTCGTCCGCCGCACTGTCGATGGCGTTCTTCGTCAACGCCGCGATCATGGTCGTCGCTGCGGCGGTGTTTTATCGCGGCGGATTGCACGACGTCGCCGACATTCGCGACGCCTACCTGCTGTTGTCGCCGCTATTAGGTGTGTCGTTCGCGAGCACGCTGTTCGCGCTGGCGCTGCTCGCGTCGGGACAGGCCTCCACACTCACGGCGACGCTGGCCGGCCAGATTGTGATGGAGGGCTTCCTGCACATTCGGCTGCCGGCCTGGCTGCGCCGGCTGGTGACGCGACTGCTGGCCCTGATCCCCGCGCTGCTGACCATCGTCTGGTTCGGCGAGGACAGTACCGGATGGCTGCTCGTGCTCAGCCAGGTGGTGCTGAGCCTGCAACTGTCGTTCGCGGTGATTCCGCTGGTGATTTTCACCAGCGATGCGACGCGGATGGGACCGTTCGTCAATCCTCGGTGGTTGATCGCGCTGTCGTGGACCGTCGCGGTGATCATCGCTTCCCTCAACGCGTGGTTGTTGATTCAGACGGTTGGCGGCTGGCTCTAGGCTGAATGAGGCGTTCGCGTCGCCTGACGCGAAGCGGCGATATGTGCGCCGGCTGTTTTCGACCATCGCCGATCGCTACGATGTCATCACGTCTGTACTGTCGTACGGCCAGGACGCGCGCTGGAAGACGCGGCTGGTCGCGCTTGCCAACGTGCAGCCTGGCGAACGCGCGCTCGATCTGGCCACCGGCACGGGCGACATCGGGTTCGCCACAGCGGCCCTCGGTGCGAAGACCATCGGCCTCGACATCACGCATCGCATGTTGCAACTGGCCCGCCGCCGCGGTGCGGCCATCGACCTGATCAACGGCGACATGATCGCGCTGCCGTTCACGAGCGCGGCGTTCGATCTGGTGACGACGGGATACGGGCTCCGAAACGTTCCCGATCTCGACGCCGCGATCGACGAGATCGCGCGGGTGTTGAAGCCAGGCGGCCGCCTGCTGTCGCTGGACTTCAACAACCCCGAAAACGTCGTGGTGCGCACCGCGTACCTGTCATACCTCACGGTGGTCGGATCGGCGCTTGGCGCGATCCTGCACCGCGATCCGGACACCTACCGCTACATTCCTGCCTCGATTCGCCGCTATCCAGGTGCACAGGCCGTGGCCGCTCGGCTGTCGGCACGCGGCTTCGAGCGCGTGACCGTGGTGCCGCTGCTGTGTGGTTTGATGTCGCTCCATATCGCGCGCCGCGCACGATAACGCCGGCCGGGGTTTTGGCCGATGAATCAATCGAGTGCGAGCACGATCTGTGCAAGCCTGCGCAGTGACGGCCACTTCCGCGAAGCGGTGGCGCGCGGCATGCAACGCACGATACAGGCAACGTAGGCACCCCGAAGGACCAAGGCACCTGAATTGGCTCTAGTCGAATCTTTACTTGCGGCGATTGTCCGGGCGGATGGCGACGCGCTGGTCATGCACGTCGGCGAACGGCCCTATGTGGTCGTCGGCACCCAGCCGACGCATATTTCGACACACCCCTTGAACGTCGATGCGATGACCGGCATGTTGATGCAGCTGCTGCCGCCCGACGCGCAGCGGCAGCTCAACGAATTCGGCGCGGCGGAACATGAACTGTCGCGTCGCGGCGACGATCGCTTCAAGGTCGTCGCCGCCCGCGGTGCCGACGACATCTGGGTCGAGATCAGGCGCCGCCGCCCCGATGCCACCGGCCGGCACCCGGTTCGCGCGGATCACCTAGACGAAGGCGTTCACCGTGTCCCGCACATCGAGCCGCAGGCGGGATCCGCGGTTGACCCCATCGAGCAACGCGAGCCCGTTCCGGAGCCTTCCGAGGTGTTCGGGACCACGGTGAGTGTCGACGTTGACATCGACCGGCCACGCGCAACGGCGTCAGCGCCTGGTGCGGAGTCCGATCCGGAATTCGCGCGCCACACCGACCCGGCGGTGGTCGTGCCGATGACGCGCACCGTGCGCATCGAAGTGCCCGCGATGTCTTCGTCGACGCGCGCGACGACCATGGTCGATCGGCTGCTGCACGTCGCCGCCGCCCGCGGCGCATCGGCGTTGTTCCTGACGTCCGATGTGCGCCCGTTCATCCGCGTCGAAGGGGACATGCGCCAGCTCGAGACCGAGCCCCCGTTGTCGCGCGCCGATGTGGAAGGCGCGATTCTCGAAATCGCCCCCGATGGCGGCTATGCGTCGCCTCCCGGCGAACCCCGCGAATGGATTGCGGAGTTCGAAGACGTCGGCCGCCTGCGGTGCACGACGTTCGTCGATTATCGCGGACCGGGCCTGCTGCTTCGAATCATCGCGACGCGCGCCGCGACCGCCGATCAGCTCGGCCTGCCGCGCGAGGTGCAGGCGCTGGCCACCGAACCGCAAGGGCTGGTGCTGGTCGGCGGTCCGCGCCGCAGCGGCAAGTCGACGCTGCTCTCCGCGCTCGTCGATCTCGTCAACCGCCAGCGCGCGGAATTCGTTGTCACCATCGAACGCGAGATCCGTCTCGTTCATGACAACAAGGCGGCGCTGATCAGCCAGCGTGAAATTCGCGGCGGCGCGGAGGCGGCGCTGAAGGCGGCGCGCGCCGCGTTGCGGGAGTCCCCGGACGTTCTCGTCATCGACGACATGGTCTCGCCGCAAATGGTGCCGCTGTTGTTGGCCGCCGCCTCTGAAGGTTTGCTGGTGATCGTGTCGCTGGCGGCCCCGTCGGCGTGTGACGCCGTGCAGCGTTTCATCGAGATGACGCCGGGCGAGGCGCGCAAGGACGTCCAGGCGCACATGGCGGAGTCGTTCCGCGGCGCGGTCGCCCAGGTGCTCGTGAAGAAATCGGGCGGGGGGCAGATTGCGGCCCGCGAGATCCTGCTCGCCACGGCACCCGTAACACGCCTGATTGGCGAAGGCCAGCTGGCGCAGCTGCCGCTCGCGCTCGAAGGCGGCCGCAAACACGGCATGGTGTCGATCGCCGATGCGCTGGCAGGTTTCGTGCGCAGCGGCGCTGTCGACGTCCGTGAAGCCTTCCGCAAGACGCCCGATCGCGCCAAACTGCTCGATACGCTGAAACGCGACGGTATCGATACGTCTGCGGTGGAAAGGCTGGCCTAGACAGGCGGACAGGCAGACAGGCAGGCAGGCAGGCAGGCAGCAGCGGTTCCCGGCTCCCGGTTCCCGGTTCCCGGTTCCCGGTACAATCAACGGATGGCTGACTTGGCGGTTGTCCGCAAGCGGGTGCAGAGCGCGATTCAACAGGCGCGTCGTGATCAGGCCGAGCGGCGGACGCGGGTCGCCGAGGCGCGCAAAAACTACGACGCGTTCCTGGAAACCGCGGCGATCCCCGTGTTCAGGATGTTCGCGAACATTCTCAAGGCCGAAGGGCTGCACTTCGAGGTGATGACGCCCGCCGACGGCGTGCGCTTGCAGTCGGAGCGAAACCGCGACGATGCGATTGAGATCGAGTTGGATACGTCCGCCGATCCGCCCCAGCCTCTGGTGACGGTGACGCGCTCGCGCGGCAGCCGCGTGATTCAAACCGACCGGTCGATCAAAGGCAGCAATCCGCTCGTGCAGCTCGGCGAGGATGACGTGATCGAGATGCTGCTCGAAGAACTGCGGCCCTGGCTCAGCTAACGGGGCCGACACCGTACTGCGCCGCCCTAAATAATCTTTCGCGC
>DASPNQ010000002.1:0-3822 GCA_035626435.1 Vicinamibacterales bacterium | reverse complement strand
CGATATATGCCGCCGGTCGCCGACGCGACATACATGATGAACGGATTCGATTCGACGACGTCCATGTCGACGAAGCGGCCGGACATCGTCGCCGGGCCGATGCCGCGGAGTCGCAGTCCACCCAGATCACTCGATCGGAGGACCGGGGCGGAACTGCCGCTCGCGGGCTGCTGTGCAACCGTTCCGACCTGAAGGATCAGCGCGACCAGGGCGGCGGTGACGAGTGCGGGGGCCGAGTTCATTCTGCACGTGAGCAAGTGGCGTCGAAACATGACGCAATAGTAGCCGAGCCATCGAAATCGCTGACGGCGATCGACGAGGGCTATGTGATGGGGGACGGCTACCGAGTCACGAATTCGGCAAACGCGCGCCACGCCGGCGTCGCCGCAACTGCGAGTCGTCCCGGTATCGACGCATACAGCATGGGGATACCCCACCAGTAGATGCTCGACACGCGGCCACGCGACCACCAATCGTACAAGGCGCCGGCAACCGCCGGAAGGAATCCGAGGCCGAAAATGCCGGCGGGACCAAGTGCGATCACGCCAGGCAGCCGGCCAACTGCCGCGGGGATGATCGAGCAGTACGCGAGCAGCATCAGTCGCTTGTGCGCCTCTTTCTCACCGCGTCGCAGCACCGCTGCCGTGAAGAATGCGGAGAACAGCAATAGATCGAAAACCGGCACCACCAGGAACACGAGCGGTTCCATTCCCGCCGGTGCCGAACCGCGTGCCGCGGCAGCAAATGCCGTCGGTAATCCAACCGCCACCATCGCCACCGCAAGCACGATTCCGGTGACGCCCATTCGCCGATGCATCGCGATGCGCCGGGCGGCAACGAGCGAGGTCTGCAACACGAACAGCAGCACCCACGCCGTGAAGACCACGCCGTGCGCGACAACGATCGGAGTGATCGTCATCAGCCCCGTCACAGAGACCGGCGCGCCGAATACGCTCCGTAAATAAAACGTCGGCGCGAAGCCGATGAACGTGGTGAGGGCCATGACGATCGCGATGCCCGAATAGAACGCGCGATCGTAGGTGCCGACATTGACCAGACGCAGCGGCGTCGCGGTCGCGGGTAGGGCCATGTCGCGGATTATAACGGGGCCGATGTCTTCACTGCCGATTCACCAGTGCGGGCCAATTGACGATGACGTGCAGCAACTGGAGGCTCTGGTTGTCGCCGGGTCTGCGGAGCAGGAAACGCGAGCCGTCCGGATTCGTCGCAAATTGGTCGATGTTCGGCGTCGGCGTGAGGCCGGTCGCGAACAACTTCCGCGGTGCGCCGATCTTGGGCCGCTCGTTCCGGGCAAGCGCGACGTCGACGGTCATGATGTCGCCTGTGCCTGACATGTAGTAGATGGCGCGTCCGTCACGCCGCCACCGGCCCTGCGAGCCTCCCGCCGGTGATAGTTGCCATCGCTCCCCGGTCGGCGGCAGCGGCACCAGGTAGACTTCGGCGCGTCCCGTTTCGTTCGAGTTGAACAGCATCCACCCGCCGTCCGGAGAAAAGCGCGATTCGTCGATAACGCCGCCTTCAGCGGCCCGCGCGTATTCAGTCGGCTGCTGCGTCGTATCCAGCGGGATCAGCAACCCCGTGGTATTGCGGTTGGCGGCCAGGAACTTGCCGTCGCTCGACCAGTCCTCCACGAGTGTCACGGCACTGTCGGTAAATACCGTGCGCGCGGGGCCGCCCGACGACGGCTGCACGACGATGGCCGGTGGTGTGGCGGCGGGCAGGCTGTACGCGATTTGCCGCGCGTCCGGTGACAGGATCGGCTCTGCGGCGTTCGACACCAACTGCGTGCCGACACCGCGTGCGAGGTCTCGAACGATCACATTCCCATTCTCGACGTATGCGAGCAGCGACCCGTCTTGGGACAGGTTGAACGGGCTGATATCGACCGTGTCGAACGCGTCGCCCGTCGGCTGGCCGCGCGCATCCACCCATTCAAACCGGTACGGAATATCCGCCCTGCTGCGGCGATAGACGATCACCCCGTTGCTGGACGCTCCGAATTCAAGTGAAGCATCCGCCGCCAGCACGGTGCCAGGCATGTCCAGCATCCCCCGACCAAGGTCGAATCCGTGGGCGTTGAGCGTGGCGGCGTTGGGACCGACCGACCGCGCCACGAGCAGGCCGTCCGGCGTGTGTATCGCCCTGCTGCGAGTGCCGAGCAGCGGCGACTCCTTGGCGCCGGCGCGGAACACCAACGCGCCTCCATCGCCGATCCCGCTTGTGAAACGCGTGTAGAGCAGGCCCTCTCGTGACAACGACATCGGCCACATCAAAGCCATTGGTTTCGGGTCGAGCGCCGATGGATCGACGGCCTTGGTCAGTTCGCGGCCTGGGCTTGCCACGCGGAAGACACCCTCGGGGCCGCCGACCAGGATCGTTCCATCCGGCAACCAGGTTCCCGATACCGTTGCCATGACGCGGTAACCGAACACCGCCGATGCGTCTGCGAATTCCTGGGCCGCGCCGCCGGGCACGCGCGCCCGGAGCATCGACCGGTTGGCGAAAAACATGATCTCGGTGCTGTCCGGCGACCAGAACGGCGCGATGCCCATCAGCGAGCCCGGCACCGGTGTGAACTCGCCTCCGTCTAACGCGCGAACCCAGATGTACGGGAAACCGCTCGTCCTGCCGCTGACCGCGACGTACTGTCCATTCGGCGATACCGACACCGTCACAACGCCACCCGACAATATGCTTTGGGTTACCGGCAGCTCGAGGGTGTAGCGAAGCACTGGCATTGGCGGGCGCGTCTCCGGCCCGGGCCGAGAGATTAGCAGCGTCGTGAGCGATGCAGCCAACGCGGATCCCGCAGCCACGGCGGCCAGCGACGGCCACCGGCGCCGGCGGGGCGTGATGATGGTTCGATCATCGTCCGACAACGCACCGGCATCGTCGATGGTCAGCCGCGCCATGGCGATGTGCGGAATGCGTTTTCGTGGCTCTTTCTCCAGGCAACGTCGCAGCAGCGTCCGGATCGCTGGTGTTGTGGAAGCGGGTAACGCAGTCCAATCCGGCGTGTCACGCATCACCGAGGCGATGACATCGGTGACGTCGTCGCCCTTGAACGCGCGCGAGCCCGTGAGCATCTCGTACAGCACACAGCCAAACGCCCAGATATCGGCGCGACGGTCGACCGGTTTACCCTTCGCCTGCTCGGGCGCCATGTAGGCCGCGGTGCCGAGGATCACGCCGCGGAGAGTCATCGCCGGCGAGGTGATGGTCGGTGAATTGGCCAGCGTGTTCGCGGCTCCCGGCTCGCCGCTGCCGGCGCCCATCTCCATCGCCTTCGCTAGACCGAAATCCAGCACTTTGACGGTGCCGTCGTCGCGCAGCTTGATGTTGGCGGGCTTGAGATCGCGATGCACGATGCCGGCGTCGTGCGCCGCTTCCAGCGCTTCCGCAATCTGCCTGGCGATGGGCAACGCCTCGTCGAGCGGGAGTGGGCCTCGAGCGATGCGCTGCGACAGGTCCTCGCCATCGACGAGTTCCATGACCAATGCGCCATCCTCAATGCCGTAGACCTGGGCGATGTTGGGATGGTTCAGCGATGCCAGGACTTCCGCTTCACGCTGAAAGCGCGCGAGGCGCTCCCGATCGCTGGCGACGTCGGCCGGCAACACTTTGATCGCGACCTCGCGTTTCAGCTTCGAATCGCGCGCGCGATACACCTCGCCCATTCCGCCTTCGCCAAGTTTTGCGAGGACTTCATAAGGACCGAGTCTCCGGCCGATCATGTCCTCGCCTCCTTGGCTACGGCGAGACCTCGCCGAAGCTCGCGCGGCATGACGGCGCGAGCGAAGG
>DASPNQ010000001.1:0-26656 GCA_035626435.1 Vicinamibacterales bacterium | reverse complement strand
CCCAGGCGCAACTGGTCCTGGACAATTCTGCCGCGGCGATCACCTTCAACGATCCGCAGGCAGCCGCGGAAACGCTCGACATGCTCGCGCTTCATCCGCACATGCAGGTCGCCTGTCTCTATCTCCCCAACGGGCGGCTGTTTGCGCAACGCGTGTTTCGCGAGCAGACCGACGTCTGCCCCGATGCCGCGGCACCAGGCGTGCACCTCGGCGACAACCGGATGTTCGTGACCGAGCAGTTGTCGCGCGGCCGCGACACCGGCGCGATGATCATGGTGGGCAGCGACCTCGAAGCACATACGGCGCGGCTTCGGGCCCAGACCATCGCCATGGCGATGATCGTCGTCGTCGGCATGTTGCTGTCGTTGCTGCTGTCGTCATCCCTGCAGCGGATCATTTCGACGCCAATCAGCAACCTCGCCGACACGGCGCAGCGCATCGCGGATCAGGGCGACTACTCGATTCGCGCTACCACCGCCAGCACCGACGAAATCGGCGTGCTCGTGCAGACCTTCAACCGCATGCTCGACGAAATCCAGTCGTCGCAGCGCGAGCGCGCCGAGCTGCTCGATCGCGAGCAACAGGCGAACCGGCTGAAGGACGAATTTCTCGCGACCCTCTCGCACGAGCTGCGCACGCCCCTGAATGCCATTGTCGGCTGGGTGCATCTGTTGCGGCGCGGCCAGCTGCCGCCGGACGAGAGCCGCAGGGCTCTCGAGCGGATCGATCGCAACGCTCACGCTCAGGCGCGGCTAGTCCAGGATCTGCTCGATGTCTCGCGGATCACCACCGGCAAGCTGCTGTTGGATGTGAGGGACACCGACCTGGCGGCGGTCGTCAGTAATGCGGTCGACGCGTGCCGGCCCGCCGCCGAGGCGCGTCACGTCCGGCTGGTGTGCGATTTCAGCGGCAGCTACCCGACCATGGGCGATCCCGATCGCCTGCAACAGGTTGTCTGGAATCTGATTTCGAACGCGGTTCGGTTCACGCCCGCTGACGGCGCGGTCACGGTGTCGCTGTCGCGCGACGGGACGACCGATACCATCGAGGTCAAAGACACCGGCGCCGGCATCGAGCCGCAGTTCTTGCCGTTCATGTTCGAGCCGTTCCGGCAGGCAGATGCCGCCAGCACGCGCGCGCATGGCGGCCTGGGTCTCGGGCTGACCATTGTGCGGCGCCTCACGGAATTGCATGGCGGCACCGTGCAGGTCGAGAGCGAAGGCCTCGGCAAAGGCGCCACGCTCACGGTGAAGCTGCCGGTACGGCGGCCGGAGGCGCGCCCCCAGACCGCGGCACCGCAGCATCAACGGGTCGGGTCGCTCACGGGCGCGACCGTGCTGGTGGTCGAAGACGATGCCGATACGCTGGAGCTCCTCGAGTCGACACTGCAGACCGCCGGTGCCAGGTCCGTGGGCGCGCAGTCGGTCGCGGCCGCGATGAACGCTCTCGATGGCGTGTCGTTCGACGCGCTGGTCAGCGACATCGCGATGCCGGGCCAGGACGGTTATACGCTGATGACGTTGCTGAAAGATCGCCTTGGCGCCGCGATGCCGGCGGCGACCATCGCGTTGACGGCGTACGCGAGCCGCGCCGATCGTGAGCGCGCGATCGCCGCTGGCTTCCGCGAACATCTCGCCAAGCCTGTCAACCCCGATGTGCTGCTGCGAACGCTGGAAGACATGCTCTCGGAAGACGCCGCACGGGCGCACTCGCGTCATTGAGCACCCGGTCGGGCCTTGGTCAGTGTGGTTTTCCTAGTCGTTCTTCACCGCTGCCGCACGAGGACAGATGGCACTTAGGGAGATTGCCCACGGCTCAGGTTGCTAATCCGTTACCCGGACGCCGATAATTCGAAGCGGCGTCCTGTCGCTCCTCGCACCTCGCGCGGCGTGAATCTCGAGCCAGCCGGCAGGTGATCAGTGAGTGACATTACCAGGACGGGATTTGCCGACGCCATCGCCGATCGCATGGCCGCCGAGCATGCGCTGCTCGCGGCGCGATGGTTCGCCCGACTGCGGGATCTGTTGCCGGTCGGCGCCAACGAGGTCTTCCCGACCGACAGCCTGCTCGATCACATTCCGTCGCTGATTGTGGACATCAGCGGTTACTTGCGCGCGCCCGAGAGCGAGGCCATTGCCGCCAACACCGCGGTGGTCGAAAAGGCGCGCGAGCTCGGCACCCTCCGCCATGAGCAGCGCGCCTCGCTGCATCAGGTGCTGCGCGAATATCAGCTCCTGGGCGCCATCCTGCTGCGGTTCGTCGAAGACGAGTCGATTCGGTCGATGCTGGTGGCGCCGCCCGCCGAGGCGGTAGCTGTCGTGGCGCGGCTCCATCACGCCGTCGGCGTCTTGATGCAGGAGACGGTGGAAACGTTTGTCCGGCTCTACACCCAGACCATTACCGAGCAGGCCGAGCGATTACGGCAATTCACGCGGATGGCGACCCACGAGTGGCGGCAGCCCTTGGCGCCGATCTCGGCGGCGGTGTCGCTGCTGCGACTGCCGGACCTGACACCCGCGCAGCAGGCGCAAAGCGTCGACATGATCGCGCGCAACGTCGCACGCCTCGCCGACATGACCTACAAACTGGAGCGCGTGGCGCGGCTTGACGGTTCGGTCGACAACGCCCACCTGCAGGAAATTCCTCTCGCCCATGTCGCCGGCGAAGCGGCGCGCCAGGTCCGGGAAATGGCCGATGCGCGCGACGTGCGGCTGCGGCTCAGCGAGGAGATGCCAACGGCCATTGTCGACGTCGGCCGGCTCGAACTGGCGCTCGTGAACCTGCTGTCCAACGCGATCAAGTACAGCGATCCGGCGAAACCAGAGCGGTTCGTCGAAGTCACGGCGTGGCAATTGGCGACCGGGCGAATCGAGGTGTGCGTCCGCGACAACGGCATCGGCATCCCTGCCGATCGGATCTCGCAGATTTTCGATCGGTTCACGCGCGCCCACGCCGATCAGGCGGCCAGCGACTCGATCAGCGGCGTCGGACTGGGTCTGGCGATCGTCGACGACTGCGTCACCGCCATGAACGGGACGATCCGCGTGGAATCGACCGAAGGCAGCGGCACGGTGTTCTGCATCTCGCTGCCGCGCACCGGAGTGCTCGAGCCCTCCGCTGCGTCGGCCTCGAGCAATACCACGAGCGCTTAGCTGTACGCGGCGCCCACCATGATGCGGCGGATCCGGCACCATGGCGAGCCGTGCGAGGGGTGGTTGATCTGCACCGGCTGCCCTTTCGCATCGCCGGTCGTGCCGAACATCTCCCAGTGTTCCTGGCCGGTGATGGCGTCAAGGTTCTGCCAGAAGTCGGTGGTGATGGCGTTGTAGGTGACGTCGCTGACCATCCGCGTTTTCTTGCCGCCCTTGATCTCCCAGAACGCATCGCCCCCGAACTGGCCGTTGAAGCGCTGCTGATCGATCGAATAGCTGCCGCGGCCGTCGATCAGGATGCCGTCCTTGGTGTCGGCGATGATCTGCTCCGGGGTCGGCGAGCCCGGCGGCCCGGCATCGACGTGCACGTTCGGCATGCGCAGGAATGGATAGTTTCGCCAGGACGTCGCAAACGTGCAGCCGCGCGAGAAGTTCTGGCCGATGTAATGCGCGGTTTCGCGGTTGGTCTGCAGATCGATCAGGCGCCCTTCGCGGATGATCGGCCACGACTGCGACTTCACACCATCATCGTCGTAGCCGACGGTGCACATGCCGCCCGGCAGCGTCCGGTCGCAGGTGACGTTGAACAGCTTCGAGCCCATGATCCGCTTGCCGATATCGTCCTTGGTGACGAAGCTGGTGCCAGCGTAGTTGGCTTCGTAACCGACGACGCGATCGAGTTCGGTGGGATGCGCGACGATCTCGTGAATCGTCAGCATGGCGTGTGCTGGGGTCATGATGATGTCCTTGAGCCCGACGCCCACCGGCGGCGCCGTGCAGTGCTCGACCGCTTCGGCGCAGATGCGCTCGACGTTCTCGAGCATCTTCGCGTCGAGGACGACCTCGTAGCCCGCGGTCTTCGGCGCGACCGAAAACGTCCGCTGCTTCGACTTGCCGTCCTTCAGCGCCGTGACCGTGAACCCCGGCGCGGTCCGCCAGATCTCCTGCTCGAGATACGAACCTTCAGACGTCGCCAGGTACTTCCATTCGTAGTCGAAGGCCATGTTCGACTGCACGCGGATGATCCCGGGCACCTTCAACGCGGCCTCGTTGATCTTCATCAGGAAGGCGAGCTTGTCGTCGAGCGACACCTCGTCCGGCTTGATCTTCACCGGCGTCGCCCAGTAATCCTGGTAGGCATCGACCGGCGCGAGCTTCACCTCGAACCGCTTGCTGATGGCGCTGGCCTTGGCGACATCGGCGGCCTGCGCGGTAATCTTCCTGATCTCGGCTTCGGTGACGAACGGGCTCGAGGCAAAACCCCACACGCCGCTGTGAATCACGCGTACGCCAAAGCCGGCGCTGGTCTCCATGCCGCCGGCGCCGAACCCGAACGCGTCGACGACAATGCGATCGCGCACGGCGACGCTGTCGTTGACGTTCCGGGTAAAGCGGATGTCGGCATAGCTGCAGCCGAGCCGCTTGGCTTCGGTGAGCGCGACGTCCGACAGTCCTTTGAAGCGCGACTCCATGACCCGCGCGCGCGGCGATTGCGCAATCAGATCGCCCACCAGGTCGCTGGCATAGAGGGCGACGCCGGTGGCTGACAGGGTCCTGACAAAATCTCTACGGTTCATCGTTCGTCTCCAGGCGGGCCTGAGCCGCCCCGCTATCTAGACCGCCGGCGAAATCGACGTCATGGTGAAGTCTTCCAGGCGCATCGCCGGCACCAGCGCCGTGCCAGGGTTGTCGTACGCCTCACCCGTATGCATCGGTATCGACGGTCCGAGCGCGGTAATGTTGTTGAAGCTCACCGCCGGCGATTCATTCCAGCGGAAGTTCTGGACCGGCGCCACGATCTCGCCGTTCTCGATCAGGAACAGCCCATCGCGGGTCATCCCGGTGTTCAGCAGCGTCAGGTTGTCGACCGGACGGATGTACCAGAAGAAGCTGACCAGCAGGCCGCGCTTGGTGGTCTTGATCATCTCTTCGATGCTGGTGGTGCCGCCCTCCATCACCAGGCTCATGTTCGGTGACGTCGCCGTCGGCTCCTTCTTCTGCCGCTGCGCCCAGTACCGATCGTAAAAGAGGTTTTTAACGACGCCCTTTTCGATCCAGGTGATCGACTTGGCGGCCAGGCCGTCCTGGCCGATCGGTGATTGACGCAGGATCGGATTGCCGATCTCGCTCCGCAAGGTGAAGTTGTCGCCAAACACCTTTTCGCCGAGACGGGTCTCGCCGCGTTGCTTGCCGCTCATGAAACTGCGGCCTTCTTCGGCATTGCGCGCGTTGAGCGCGTTCAACAGCAGCGACAGGTAGCGTGCGGCCGGCCGCGGCTCGAGGATCACCGTGTAGTTGCCGGGCTCGACCGCTTTCGGCTTCCGCGATCGCAGCGCCTTGTCCGCCGCGATGTTGGTCAGCCGCTCCGCATCGATGTTCTTGATGTCCTTCACGCCGGTCGTGCCTGCCCACCCGGAGCCGGTCTGGTCGGGAGTACGGCAGGTCAGGATGAAGCTGGCATCGGCGTAATGGAAATAGGTGAACAGCCCCTCGCTGTTGGCACCCGCGTCCACCCAGTCGAACTTCGGGATGTACCCCGCGCCGAGCACGCCGCGCTTCTCGCAAATGTCCGTGCTCTGCTTGACCATGCGCGCGCGCTCGGCCGGACCGAAGTTGACCGCAGACGGCAGGGCCGCGTCGACCTGCACGTAATTCTGTGGCGGCTTCACCAGAGGCATCAGTTCGGGGTTTTCCGGCTTGCGCCGAGCCAGCGCCTGCACCGCGTCAATCGTCCGCTTCAGCGATTCATCATCGGTCTGATGCGTCGTCGCGCTCGCCGCCTTCTGGCCGTAGCGAACCGTCACGGTGATCTCCTGATCGTGCTCGATCAGGTTGGCGGTGATGCTGGAATTGGCAAAGCGGGTCGCCGATCGCTCGCCCCCGGAAAACCTGACTTCCACCGCATCGGCCTTGCACATGTTCAAGACCTTGTCGGTGATCTGTTTCACTTCGTCTTTCGAGTACGCCATGAGAAGTTCACTTTACCTCAGTCCCACCCGGCGTCGCAGCCACCACTCGAGCGACAAACACCCGGCGAACGGCAGCAGCCACCACGGATTGCGCATCGGATGAGCGGGAGTCGTCGTCGGAGGCGCGGCACCTGAGATTGCGGTGGCCAGCGCCGCCTCTTGACCACGGGTGACGACCACGCCACCGGAAGCGCGCGCGACACGCTCCAGCTTTTCGATGATGTTCCGCGCCCCAGGCTGGAGATGCTGCTTCACCGCGACGGCCGCGACGCCCCGGCTTTCGCCGGCAGCGATTTCAACGGAGCAGGCTCCCGGCTCTCCGGCCGGCAATACGCCGGACCATTCACTGTGAAGACCCGACGGCCATAAACGCACCACGTGCGCGCTCCCCTCGTTACACCGCGCGACAGCACTCGCCTCCACTGGCGCGGGCGCTGCGGTCGAACGCAACTTGACGGTGAATGGGACCCGGCCACCGGCAGGCACGAGGTCGCGGTCGAAGCTGATCGTAAGCCGCTCGCCGGCCGCCGCCGCTTCCAGGGCAAGCGATCGCCACAAGCGATCGAAAGCGCCGGAGTCGTCGCGGTGGCGCCAGGCGTCGAGCGCGCCGGAGACAATGATGCGTCCCTCGCCGGCGGCGCTCATGACTATCACCGGCGTGAAACCGGCGCTGGCAATGACCGCATCGGTGGCGCGCAGGCGCCCGGCACGCAACATCTCTCCAGCGCGTAGTGGTCCAACCGGTTCAGGGGTTGCGACGAGGTGTTCGGTCCAGTCACCCTCAAACCATCGGCTGGCTGCACCGGACACCCGCTGCTCTGGTAACAACAGCATCGACCCGCCTCGGACACGGACGAACCGATCGAGTACGGTCGCGTCCGCCTCCGTCAACGCTTCGATACCGCCGACGATGATCAGCGATGCCGAATCGATTGCGCGTGCATCGAGGTTGCCACCTGCGGTTCGCGCATCGACCCCCGGCGCGATGCTTGCGCGATGTTGCACCGCGAACCGCGGATCGTCTTCGAGCGCGCGGCGGACGAAGGTGCTCGACCACGACGGCCGGGCATCGAAGACGAGCACCGGCAGACGTGCATCGGTGACGGGCGCTCCGAGATCGATCGCGTTATCGATCGCAGACACCTCGTCCGGCATCGGCGTGACTTCGACACGCAGTCCGCGGGCGCCGCTACCTAGCGGCCACCACGGCACCTCGACATCCATCGACTCCCCTTTTGCCCAGTTGAGGCTTGTCGATCCAACGGGCGTGGCGCCGTCTAGCACCCGCACCGTCACCGCGCGGTTGTCCACGCCGCGCCCACGCAGTCCGACTCGCACGACGCCGGCGGCTGCGGCATGCGTCGTCGACGCTACGGCGGAGGCAATCGCGACGTTTGGCGATCCGTCGTCGACCATGGATAGCAGCGACAGCGGCGCGGTTCGATCGCGGCCGACGTCGGCATCGACACTCCCATCGGCGATTGCTACGCAATATTCGCCGGCAGCGCAATTCAGGCGGTGACCGATCGGATCGCGGCCGACGATGATCCAATCAGTCAGCGCCGTTGCGACGGCGCCTGTGACCTCGTCGACGGGCTTCGATGTCAGGTTGACCACGACCAACGTTCGAGGCGCCGGCCGCGTCGTCGACCATGCCGGGTCGATCGCCGCAGTCGCCGCGATGGCGATCGCCATCGCTCGCAACATGTCCCGCAGCAGCGGCGGCGTCATTGCTTCAGCCTCGTGCTTTTGAGCTCGTCGGCGAGGCGGCCGCGCAGCGATGACCGCGGCACGGCGACGGGTGTCGACGACGGCAGCGTGGTTAGTGCGTGCGCGCTGATCGCGTCCATCGCAGCCGTCACCGCCACCTGTCGATCGCGCTCGCCCGACGCGGTCGCAACGCTAACCGCCGCCCGCTGCAGTGCCGCCGAAGCGGCATCGAGACCGGCCACGCGAGCGGCGAGGCTCGTCATCGATCGGTTGTCGTGAAGCGCCGCAGCGAGCTCGCGCATCAGCGCGCGATGTGCCTCGATTCCCGGCGGTTGTGCGATCGCGTCCTCGCGTGTCCACGAGCGGGCATCACGACGGTCACCGCTCAGACGGCGGGTGGTGTCGATTCGCGAGCGATCGGGGAGCGTTCGCAGGAAATAGCGGCGGCGATCGAGCGCGCGTTGCAGACTGGCGAGGGCCTGCCGCTCGAAGACCAGCGCTTCGTCGACGCGGCCGTCATTCAACTGCGCTTCGGCGCGCGACATCGCGTTGATAGCGCGCAACATCTCGATGCGGCCGGTATTCTCCAATCGCCCTTCGGCCAGTTCGTGGGAGTGCGCCGCTTCCTCGACTTCATCCTGCACTTCCCCGCCGCCGAGAAACACCACCTCGGCGCGAACCATGCGCTGCTCGATCGCGATGCCGCGACTCTCTTCGAGCCAGGCGCCGCTCGATCGAAACGCGCGCTCTGTGCGCGCGCGTTCGAGCAGCCGCTCCGTCTTGTACACCACCATTTGCTGACTGATCGCGTACTTGCGTTCGTCCGCAGGCAGTGCGAAGCCGGCATCGGCAAGTTCCGCGCTCTTGCCGATTTCGATCACATATTGATCGGAATGCACCGGAGAACCGCGCGGGTTGGTGTCGCGCGCAACCGCCCGGTACACCACGATGTCACCGTCGGAAAGGCCGAGCGCGGCGAGATCCAGCCGCGCGTGGCCGGACCATTCCCGATCGCTGGTTCGCGACAGTTGCAGCGGCACGTCGCTGTCGGTGAATGTCACGTTTTCGCCGCCACCGGACGCCTTGGTGAGCCGCAGCGTCAGCGACGTCAATCCGAGATCGTCGCGGCTCTCGACGCGAATCGGGACGCTCCCCGCGGGTTCCGCAAAGGCCGTATCTTTTCCCGGGGCAACGACGCGAACCTGTGGCGGTGCATCCGGCAACACCAATACTGACAAGAACTTAGGGGGAAAGGGGCCGGGGATAATTTCCAGGTCTAGCCCTGTGGCTTCAGTGGCGATCCAGTCCTTGATGAGGCGCCCGTCGGCGGCCGAGATTTCGACCCGGCTTCCCGAGATCACCGTCACTTGCACCGGATTCTCCACGACGTAAGCGTTCGCGCGGGTGTACGCGGGCGGCGAGACACGGACGGAAAACAGGCCCGGCCCCTTTTTCTCAGGCCGGTCGGCAGACCCGGGAAGGGCGATGGCGCTGGGCGGGACGCGGGCGATCGCCAGGCAGCCGGCAAGCACCATCAAGGCGACCAGTGCGGGCTGCCGCAGCGGCACCACGCGAGCGACGTCCGTCGTCGCGGCGCGGGCCGTGGCTTGCGCATGGATCGCGTCCCGGAACTCCGCCCGCACCGAACGCGGCCGTTCTACGTTCTCAGCGGCCGTGACGAGCAAATTGTGATGTGGCTCGACGGACTCGACGAGACGCGCGGCGTTTACGAGCGACAGCCGTGGCCGCATCGCCAGTGCGGTCACGGCCGCGACCGATGCGATACCCAACGCGATCGACACCCCGGTCCCGAGAACTGACGCCGCTGCGAAGCCGGCCCCACCGGCAGCGATCGACAGCAGGACCGAGCGCCATCTCGATCGTGACTGGACCTGTCGAAGCGTGGCGATGACGTCAGGCAGCATTCGCGTCCACGATCGCCGCTGTCGTCGCGCTCGACGCCCGTCGTCGCATCCAGGACTCAGCGGCTAGCAACGACAATGCGAGAAGCCATAGCCAGCGGCGATGCCCTTCGTCGGCGAGCGGTGCCGTGGCTGACGGCGCCCCTGGCGGTCGCGACCACGCCGCAAGTTGCTCAGGCGTCACGGCCACCGGTTCGACGAGCGGAGGAGGCGAGGCGTCGCGCAGCTGTCGCATCACGACATCGGCCGCCAGCGCGGCCGGCGTATTCGGCGGCAATTCGATCGTCACGCGCGTCTCGAAATCACGCCATGGCACGCCGGCGCCAAGCGCGGCTCGCAACGCCGCCTCCGCCAGCGGCTGATCGGCGCCGGTGACTCGCACCAGCGTCGCATCAACGGGTTGCGGTGGGCCGTCTAGGATCGAGGTCGCATCAATCGTGAGTCTGACGCGACGATCGACGCGGACGAATGAACCATTTCGCAATGCCAGAACCGGCATCGTGAAGTCCGTGAAGCCCGTTCCCGGCTCCTGAACGAAGCGCACGCCGACACCGCTGGGAACGTGGATCAAATCGCTTTCCGCCACGTTGCCGCGGCGTAATGAGCCGGTGATCACGATCTCCCGGGATGACGCGGGCTGCTCGTCCAACCATCGCAGCGCATCGACAATGGCATCGCTGATTTCGGCGCGCCGCACGACCATCGATCGAAACACATCCTTCTGGAGGTCCGCGAGACGCTCCGGCGCCGCGCCGTCAGATGCGATGATCGCCCGTGACAGGCGCCGGGCATAATCCGTCTTTCCGTCCTTGCTCTGAAGCACCGGCCCGGCCAGCGCCATCGCCGCCATTGCGATGGTGGACATCCGTACGATCAGCAACCACGCGTCCTCGATCCGGCGCCGCCGCCATGCCGCCAGCTGGGTCTCGCGGAGAAAACGCAGCGATGGGAACGCGACGGTCCGGACATGCTGACGGACCAGCAGATGAATCGCCAGCGGGAGTGCGGCGAGCGTCACCCCAACCAACGCCGCCGGCACTAGCCACGCCACGTTCACGCGATCCCCCCTCGCCGGCCGACCAGAAAGCGCCGCAGCACCGCATCGAGCGGCTCGCCGGTCACGAGTCGCAAATAGTCGATGCCGTCACGGCGAAGCTGATGCTCCACCGCAATTAACCAGGCTGACAGCGCTTCGGTGTATTTCGCTCGGGCTGCGGCCGGCTGCACCAGCAGTCGGCGCTCGCTCTCGAGATCGACGAGCTCCGCGGCGCCGCCAAGATCCAGTCTCATCTCTTCTCGTGCGAGCGTCTGCAGCACGATCACGTCGTGACCCATGCGCGCGAGTCGCCGGATCAGCGGAATCGACTCTTCGTCCTCATACAAATCGGACACGATCACGATGAGGCCGCGGCGCTTGAGGACCTGGCCGGCGCGCTTCAACGCGCCGGCGATGCTCGTGCGGCCATCGGGGGCGAGCGCGGACAATGCCGAGAGGAATACACGCAAGTGTTGATGGCCGCTGCGAGGCGGCACGTAGTGGGCGCGCTCGTCGACCGCGAGCACACCGGCGGCGTCGCCCTGATCGAGTACCAGCGTGCCCAGGATCGCCGCGGCTGTTCGTGCCAGCACGAACTTGCCGCCGAAATTCATCGATCGACTGATGTCGACAACGAACAGCGCGGACATGTTCGTCGTCTCGCGAAATTGCCGGGTGTACACGCGATCGGTTCGCGCGAACGCCTTCCAGTCGACGTACTTCAGATCGTCGCCCGGACGGTAGTGGCGGTATTGGCTGAATTCGGCGCTGTAGCCGTGGAACGGGCTGCGATGCAGGCCGTGCCGAAGGCCCTCGACCGTCGTCCTGGTGATGAGTTCGAGGTCGCGCAGCGACTGAAGCTCGGACGGCGACAGGACGTGCGGGCGAGTCATGCCACAGCCTGAAGCAGCCTCGTGACCACGTGCTCGGCGTCGACCCCGTCGGCTTCCGCCTGGAAGTTCACGAGAATCCGATGCCGCAGGACTGGCGTCGCGACGGCGCGCACGTCCTCGAGCGAGACCGCTGGCCGGCCGTTCAAGATGGCGCGCGCCTTCCCGGCCAGCAACAAGGCCTGACCGGCGCGAGGCCCCGCACCCCATCGGACCCACTGTTTCACGAAATCCGGGACGCGATCCGCCGCATCGCCGCCAGGTCGCGTCGCGCGCACCAGGCGTGTGGCCAGATCGACGACGTTGTCGGCGGCAACAACCTCTCGCACCAGCAGACGCGCGCGCTCGATTTGCTCGCCGGTCGCGACCGCGGAAACCGTGCGCTCCTCGGCGGTGGTCGTCTGCGCGAGGATGGTGCGTTCTTCGGCCGCGGTCGGATAATCGATCACCACGTTCATCATGAAGCGATCGAGTTGTGCCTCCGGCAGCGGATAGGTGCCTTCCTGCTCGATCGGATTCTGCGTCGCCAGCACGAACAACGGCCGCTCGAGCGCATGACGAACGCCGCCGACGGTGACCTGATACTCCTGCATCGCTTCGAGCAATGCCGCCTGCGTTTTCGGCGGCGTCCGGTTGATTTCGTCCGCGAGAATGATGTTCGCAAACAGCGGGCCGGGCATGAAGCGGATGCTTCGCGCGCCGGTCGCGCGATCCTCCTCGATCACCTCGGTCCCGATGATGTCGGACGGCATCAGATCGGGCGTGAACTGAATCCGGTTGAACTTGAGATGCACCGCGTCGGCGAGCGTCTTGATTAACAGCGTCTTGGCAAGGCCGGGTACCCCACGCAGCAAGCAGTGACCGCCGGCCAGGAACGTGATGAGGATCTCGCTGATGACCTGATCCTGGCCGACGATCACGCGGCGCAGCTCCTTTTGCAGGGCCTCGGCAAGGGCCGCCGTCTCCGAAAGACTCATCTCTTCCAAATTCTATGCGGCTTCCACCCGCGGGCACGTTTGGTGCCTGACACCAACCGTGCCGGCATGAGTGGTGCCTGACACCAACCGTGCCGGCATGGTTGGTGTCAGGCACCAAACGTGCCGGCGGTGACGAATTTGGGGGACAATCGCGGGGTCGTGGCTGACGCGATCGCAGAATCTGCACTCCGCAAGGTCCGCTGGCGGCTCATCCCATTCCTCTTTGTCCTCTACGTAGTGGCCTACCTCGATCGCGTGAATGTCGGATTTGCGGCGATCGACATGAACCGCGATCTCGGATTCACCGCCGCCGTCTATGGGCTGGGGTCGGGGATCTTCTTTGTCAGCTACACGCTGTTCGAGGTACCCAGCAACCTGATCCTGGCGCGGGTCGGCGTCCGCGTCTGGATTGCGCGCATCATGCTGACGTGGGGCGTGCTGGCGACCGCGATGCTGTTCGTCAACACGCCGACGAGTTTCTACGTGCTGCGCTTCCTGCTCGGCGCCGCCGAGGCGGGGTTCTTCCCCGGCATCATCCTGTATTTGACCTACTGGTTCCCCGCGCGTGAGCGAGCCAGGGCGATTGGCCTGTTCATGACCGCGACCGCGATGGCCGGCGTGATCGGCGCACCGATCTCCAGCGCTCTGCTACAGATGGATGGCCTGAGCGGCCTGTACGGGTGGCAATGGCTCTTCCTGATCGAGGGACTGCCTGCAGTCCTGCTCGCGCCCGTTGTGCTTGCCTACATGACGGACCGGCCTTCGGACGCCACGTGGCTCACGGCCCCTGAACGCGAGTGGCTGACGAGGGAAATGGCGGCCGAACACGCCGAGACCACACACGCGCACGTCACCTTTCGCGCCGCGCTGACCAGCCCGCGGCTATGGCTGGTGTCGCTGGCGTACTTCTGCATCGTGATCGCCTTTTACGGCGTCAGCTTCTGGCTGCCGCAGATCGTCCAAGGTTCGAGCGGCTACGGCTCGGCATTCGTGGTGCTGCTCTCGGCGATTCCATATGTCGCCGCGACGATCGGCCTGGTCGTCGTCGGGGCGCACTCGGACCGGACCGGCGAACGGCAATGGCACGTCGCGGTGCCGTGCGTGATCGGCGCGCTTGGATTCGTGCTGACCGTGCTCGCTCCGGCGACGCCGGCGTTCGCCTTGACGACGCTGTCGGTAGCGGCGTTTGGTATCTGGGGAACGCTCGGGCCGTTCTGGACGTTGCCTACGGCGTTCCTGCGCGGTACGGCGGCGGCCGGCGGGATAGCGGTAGTGAACTCGGTCGGCAACCTCGGAGGTTTTGTCGGGCCCTTTCTCGTTGGATGGATTCGCGACGCCTCGGGCGACTTCTCCGCCGGCTTGCTGATGCTGGCGGCGATCCTGATGATCGGCGCCGTGATAACGGTGTCCCTCAGGCGATAGCGATCCGCTACGACTTCAACAGCGCGTGCAGGGCTTCATCAAGCGTCGACTTGCCGTCGAGATAGGGCTGCCAATGCTTGTCGAGGCCGGCCTTGAAGCTGCCAAGCAACTTCTGGTTCCACATGCCGCCTACTTCCGCGTAGCCGCGATGACCCGGAACCTCCCGTTTCACCGCTTCAGCCACCGTATACCAAATCAGCGCATGGGAGAGGCCTTGGCGCGGCCGCGGCGTTTGATGCGTCTTCGACAGCCGCGCCAACCGCGCCTGCATCTCGTCGTCCCACTGATGCATGGCCTCATGGAAGATCGATTCGAGGCCGAGCGACCCGACCATGCCGGGATCCAGGCTCGATACGACGATCAAGTTGCCTCGAGTCGAGTAGGCGCCGGCCCAGTTCGAATAGCCGCTCATGTTGATGACGAACCCCGCCTCCGGCCAATCGAGTTGATACCACTGCGTCAGCGACGCCAGCACCTTCGCACCATGTTCTTCGAGTTGCGCGTTGAACGCCTTGACGCGTGCCTGATTCGCCTCCCGGTGGCGCGGCCACCAGGCACGCCGGTAAATCGGGGCCGCCCGTTCGAGAACCGAGCGCAACGCCGGATCGACGTTCAAGGCGGCGGCGGGCGCGGTCGGCGCTACGCGCATCGCGTTTGTAACGGCGATCAGCGGCTCGTCAAACACCATGTCCTGCTTGCTCAGGCCGTTGGCGTAAAAGGTGACCGCCTCCGTCCACGCCGCCCGCTCGCTGTCGTCAAGTGTCGCGAGCGCCGCAGCCTGATCCACAGGCGCATCGGACACCGCCCGGCGTTTGGCGTCTGCCATCCCTGCCTGCGCACGACCCAGCACATACAGGTAGTGGTGCAAGTTGAGCCAGAAGCCCTCCGCTTCGAATCGGAAAATCGGGGATGCGGTCTGCGCGACCAGGGCCATCACCAGCAGCAGGATCGTCATGCTCACACGACGCTATCACCGCGAGAGCGGTTGGCAAAATTGCGTCGCTTGACATCACCCAATTGATTAGTACTAAATCATTAGTAGATAACCGTGCGCCATAAATCCGACACCCTGACCGCCCAGGAGCTCGAGATCATGAAAGCCATCTGGCCGCGCGGCCAGGCGACCGTTCGCGACGTCTACGACGACCTGCGTGAGCGGCGGCCGATCGCCTACACCACGGTGCAGACGATGATGAACATTCTCGAGACGAAAGGTCACTTGAAGCGCGAGCCGGGTAAGAAGGCGCACGTGTACAGCCCCGTCCGGCCGCAACACACCGTTGTCAAGTCGATGGTGCGCGAGTTCGTCAATCGCGTGTTCGATGGATCGGCAAGGCCGCTGCTGGTGCACCTGCTCAAAGAGCGAGGGTTGACCGAGCGCGAGCGGCGCGAGCTGCAACGGCTGCTGAAGGAGGAAGAATGACCTTCTCCCTGTGGAACCTCGCGGCCTACAGCCTGCAGCTGTTCGCGCTGACCGTCGCGGCGATCGCCGCCGTCTGGATGGTGCGGCTGCGCGCGCCCAGAGCCACGTTGCATTTCTGGCATGTCATTCTGCTGGCGGCCCTGCTCCTGCCGCTTCTGCAGCCTGGCGCGGCGATACAAAGTGAGCGATTCGCGGCGCTACCGAACACTGTTGCCGCATCGCCCGAGCCCCGCGCTGCCGCGATCGCCGTTGATCTGAATGCGGTAGCGTTGGCGATCCTCCTGGCGGGCATGACCCTGCGATTGCTCTGGCTAGGCCTCGGTCTGATCCGGGTGAAGTCGCTCGTCACCAATGCGACAGCCGCGCCTCCGCTGCGCGGCTTGAGCGAACAGCTGAATCAGTTGCTGGGCACCGATGCGTCGGTGCTGGTGACCGATGATCTGGAGGGGCCGGCGACGATTGGGCTGTTTCGGCCGGTCGTCCTGCTGCCGCGTTCGGTGCTTGGCATGTCGTGCAGCGTGCAGCGCGCGATCATCTGCCACGAGCTCGTCCACGTCAGGCGCCGCGACTGGATGCGCACGATCGCCGAAGAAGTCTGGTGCGCGCTGCTGTGGTTTCATCCGGCGGCACGCGCGATCGCCGCTCGCCTGTCCCTGGCGCGCGAAACCGTCGTCGACGAGATCAGCATCGATGTGACGCGAGACCGCCGTGCCTATGCGGAGGCACTGCTCGCTTTTTCGAATCCGCAGCCGCACGTCATCGGCGTTACGCCGTTCATCGGCCGGCGCACGCTCAGCCAGCGCATTGCCCTGATTGCCAAGGAGAATCCAATGTCGTCACGGCGCACCGCTGCCTTCACTGCAGCACTCGTCGTAGCCGCAACGCTTACGGCAACCGCCGCTGCGAACGTGCCGATGTCCACCGCCGCTCGCAGCCAGGTATACGAATCGGGTCCCGGAATCACGCTGCCTGTCGTGATCCATGAAGTCAAGCCGGATTACGCGCCCGGCGCGATGCAGCGCGGAGTGCAAGGGTCGTTGTATCTCAGTGTGGTCGTTGGAGAGACGGGAGACGTCGCGAGCGTCACGGTCAGCAAATCGCTGGACGAGGAACTGGATGCCAAGTCGATCGAGGCAGCCGCTCAGTGGAAATTCAAACCAGGCATGCGCGAAGGCAAGCCGGTCGCCGTTCGGGTCACCGTCGAGATGACCTTCACGCTCAAGTAACCGGTTTTCTGCTACTCTCTACGGAGGAATGGGCCTTCGCCAGCGGGCGCCATCTCCCCCTTGAGGTAACGACATGGCTCACACTGGCCGGATACGCGGTCTACTCGTGAGTTGTACCGCGCTGGTCCTCCTCTCGTCCCCGGTGTTTGCGGCGGACGATCAGCAGCCGTCAGCGTCCACATCCGCCGCACAAAGCACAGCACCACCACCCGATTTCCTGCTTGGGCGCCCACGCGCGATGCTTGGCATCCGCGGCGGCCTGTTCATGGCCAGCGCCGGCAGCGATTTCTTCGACGACATGACGCGGTTCCTCACGCTCGAGCGATCCAGCTTCCGCACCGGCACGTTCTCAACGGAGGTCGCCGTCAGCGTCGCGCCGCAGCTGGACATCGTCGGCGGCCTCGACATGAATCGCCTGACGCGGCCGTCCGAGGATCGCGAGATGGAGGAACTGCTGCCGAACGGCACACGCGTGCCGATCCAGCAGACCACTGAGCTCTCGGAGATGAACCTCGCGGTGTCGTTGAAATACTCGGTGCTGCCACGCGGCCGCGCGGTCAGCCGGCTGGCATGGATTCCGAACACCGTGGTGCCGTACATCGGCGCCGGTGCCGGATACGGCCGCTACAACCTGCGGCAGAACGGCGACTTCGCGGATCAAGGGAATCCCGACGTCCGCGGCGACGAGACGGTATTCAGCGACACGTTTCGTTCGAACGGCTGGGCGCCCTTGTTCCAGGCGTTCGGTGGCACCGACATCCAGTTGTATCGCCGTCTCGTGTTATCGCTCGAAGGCCGCTACACTTGGAAGGCGGCGGACTTGAGCAGCGACTACGTCGGCTATCAACCGATCGATCTCGGCGGATTCCGATTCGGCGCCGGTGTCCACGTGGCGTTTTAGCCGGAGCACCATATGAAGATCACCATCCTTTTCGCCCTCACGCTCACCGCCGGCAACGCGCTTGCTCAACAGCCGGCACCACGCGCCGCGGCGCCGGTCGCGCAAGTCGACTCGCGCTTGGCGGCGTGGATCGGCTGCTGGCGCCTCGAAGACGATCTTGCGGGCACCGGCGCGCGGATGTGCATCACGCCGGAGAAAAACGGCATCCGCCTGCAAACGGTGGTCGGCACGAACAAAGGTATCGACGAGGTGATCATCCCGGACGGTGCCGAGCATCCGATCAACGACGCGGAATGCAAAGGCCATGAGCGCGCTGAGTTCTCAGACGATCAGCTGCGCGTGTTCCGCACCACGAAGGTCACCTGCGGCAATGAAGCACCGCGCACGGTAAACAGCGTGGCGTTTCTCGCCGGCCCGTCGTTCATCAACGTGCAACAGGTCAGCGGCGCGAATACGAACACCGCGGTGCGCGTCGAACGTTACCGTCGCGCCGCTAATCAGCAGCTCGCGGACGGCAGCAAGGCGCCGCAGCCAACCGCCGCCGCAATCAGCGCTGCCGCGTCGATCGACGGGCGATGGAGCATCGAAGACGTGATCGAGGCGAGCAAGAAGCTGCCGGCGGAGGCCGTACAGGCCTCGCTCGCCGAGCTGAAGTTCGGCTTCGATCTGAACAGGAAAAATCTGATCGCGCTCGACGGTGCCGGCGTGCACGACGAAGTCATCGACCTGATGGTGGCACTGACCTATCCGAAGCGATTCGTCGTGCAACGGCGCGGCGGCGGCTCACTGCCGACGGGGATCATGACCGGCACCGGCTGGTTCGATCCGCTGATGGCCCCCATCCTGATGGGCAATCTCGCGGATTGCTATTCGCCCTACGGATATGGCTACCGGAGCTACTACAGCATGTGCCGCGGCATGATGTATTCGCCGTTCGAATACGGGTGGAATTACTACGGCGGCTACCACCCGCTGTACAGCTCGGGCTATTACGGTTCGGGGTATTACGGCTCGTGGATCGACGTCACCGGCGTACCGACCGGCACGGGCGTCATCGCCGCCCAGAGCGACGGCCGCGTCATCGCCGGGCGTGGCTTCACGCAGATCCGCAGCCGCGATGCCGAACCGGTGCCGCGCAGCAATGCCGGGGGTAATGGTGGCGGATGGTCAGCCGCGGGCGGCGGCACATCGTCGGGGAACGGGTTTTCGAGCGGGTCATCGAGCGGCGGCTCGAGCGGCGGGGGCGCCAGCAGCGGCGGTGACTCCGGCGCGCGCGTCGCCGTGCCGAAAGGCGGCGGACAGTAGATCGCGTCGCCGTTTTTTCGGGTAACCTTCAAAGGCCTGAGGACATCACACCCCTCAGGCCTTTGGTCTGTTCAGGCCATCCAAGGAGCATTGTTCGATGAGCACCGGTCCCCTTCCCATTGGCAGTGATGCCCCTGACTTCGAAGCGCAAACCACGGAGGGCCCGATCCGCTTTCACGAGTGGCTCGGCGATTCCTGGGGCGTCATCTTCTCGCACCCCAAGGACTTCACGCCGGTGTGCACGACCGAACTCGGCTACATGGCGCGCATCAAGCACGAGTTCGACAAGCGCGGAGTGAAGATCATCGGCCTCAGCATAGATCCGGTCGATCGTCATGAAGGCTGGGCGAAGGACATCGCCGAGACCCAGGGCACGGCGCCGAATTATCCGATGATTGGTGACGTCGATCTGAAAGTCGCCAAACTGTACGGGATGCTGCCGGCCGGCGCCGGCGAGACGTGCGAGGGACGCACCGCGGCCGACAACGCCACCGTCCGCAACGTCTACGTGATCGGTCCGGACAAGAAAATCAAGCTGGTGCTGTCGTACCCGATGAGCACCGGGCGCAACTTCGACGAAGTGCTCCGGGTGATCGACTCGATGCAGTTGACAGCGAAGCACAAGGTCGCGACACCGGTGAACTGGCGTGACGGGCAGGACGTGATCATTCTGCCGGCGGTCAGCGACGAGGACGCGAAGAAAATGTATCCGCAGGGTTGGCAGGCGCCGAAACCGTACCTCCGCATCGTGCCGCAGCCGAAACAGTGATCCGCACCACGCTTCGGATCGCCGTCGCATTGTTTGTCCTCAACGAGACTGCCGCGGGGCAACAACCCGCCGGCGCCGGCCGGGATGGGTGGCCGCAGTGGCGCGGCAACGGGCGCGACGGCGCCGCGACCTTCACGGCGCCCCGGCAGTGGCCGGCGCAGTTGGCGCTCACATGGAAGGTGGACGTCGGCCTGGGCTACGCGGCGCCGATCACCGTCGGCAATCGTGTCTTTGCATTCTCGCGCCAGGGCGAGGACGAGGTCATGCGCGCGCTCGATGCAACAAGCGGCAAGACCATCTGGGAGTCGAAATACAACGCCACCTTCAAGCCGAATCCGGCCGCGACGCGTACGCATGGCACCGGGCCGAAGTCCACGCCGACCTATGCGGACGGACGCCTGTTCACACTGGGAATGAGCGGAATCGTCACCGCTTTCGATGCGGCGACCGGCAAGCAGCTATGGCAGAAACCTGCGCCGCCCGTCGAACCGCTGTACCACACCGCGATGTCACCGCTCGTCGATCGCGGGCTGGTCATCGTGCACGTCGGCGGCCACAGCAACGGCGCGCTGACAGCGTTCGATGCCCGGACGGGTGACGTCAAATGGAGCTGGAACGGCGACGGGCCCGCGTACGGCTCGCCAATTGCGGTGGACCTGGCAGGTACGCGCCAGATCATCACCATGACGCAGGACAACCTCGTGAGCGTGTCGGCCGCGACGGGCGATCTCTTGTGGCGGCGTCCCTACTCGGTCCGCTCCACCCGGAACGCCGTGACGCCGATTGTTCACAACGGTCTCGTCATCGTCTCCGGTCTTGGCATGCCGATCACCGGCTTCAAAGCGCTGAACAAGGCGGGCCAATGGACCACGGAAGATGTCTGGGTGAATAACGACGCGACGATGGATATGAGCACGGGCGTCGTGGCGGGCAACACCCTGTTCGGATTCTCACCGCGCAACAGCGGTCAGTACTTCGCGATCGACGCCAGTACCGGGCAGACCTTGTGGCTGTCCGAGCCGCGGCAGGGCGACAACGCGGCGATCGTGCGGGCCGGCGACCTGTGGTTGGCGCTCGATACGCAGGCGAACCTGATCGTGGCACGCGCGAATCCGAAGCAGTTCGACGTCATCACGCGCTACGACGTCGCCGACAGCGCGACGTGGGCGCAACCGGTACTGGCAGGCCGGCGCATCCTCATCAAGGATGTCTCGCATCTGTCTCTCTTCACTTTGAATTAGAGTTCCCCGCGGAGGCTTCATGGAACGTTTGACCGCAAAAGATTTCAGCCCCGAACTGTTGGGCGTGTTCGATCAGTACGTGCACGGCTTTATCGACCGCCGCGGGTTCCTCGAACGGGCATCCAAGTACGTCGCCGCGCCGATGACCGCCGCCGTCGCGCTCGACCTGCTGAGCCCGAAATTCGCGGAGGCGCAGCAAGTCGCCAAAGACGACAAGCGCATCAAGGTCGAGACCGTCGAAATCGAGTCACCGAAAGGCTACGGCAGGATCAAGGCCTACGTCGCCAAGCCAGCGAACGCAACCGGCAAGCTCGCTACGGTGCTCGTGATTCACGAAAACCGCGGCCTCAATCCGCATATCGAAGACATCGCCCGCCGTCTCGCGGTCGACAATTTCCTCGCGGTCGCCCCAGACGCGTTGACGCCGCTCGGCGGCTACCCGGGCACGGAAGACCAGGCGCGCGAGTTGTTCCCGAAACTCGATCAGGCGAAGACGCGCGAGGACTTCATTGCCGCGACACATTACGCCCGCACGCGGCCCGATTCGAACGGCAAGATTGGCGCGGTCGGCTTTTGCTACGGCGGCGGGATGGTCAACTTCCTGGCGACGCGCGTCCCGGAGCTCGCGGCCGGCGTGGCGTTCTACGGCGGCGGCGCGCCAATCGACGAGGTGAAGAACATCAAGGCGACGATGCTGATTCACCACGGCGGCAACGACAAGCGCCTGGTCGATGCGTGGCCGGCGTATGAGGAAGCGCTCAAGGCGAACAACATCAAGTACGAAGGCTACGTCTACCCGAACGCCGAACATGGGTTCAATAACGACACCACGCCGCGCTACGACGCCGCCACGGCGAAGCTGGCGTGGACGCGCACGATCGACCTGTTCAACAAGACACTGCGCTGACAGGCAACCGGTTGGGACGACACGCCTACGACGTGTCGTCATCCGGCGGTGCTTACATCGGAAGGGTTGAGAAGATGTGCAGCCATGGCATGACGGCCGCAAACAGGTAGAGCGCCGACAGCGCCATCAACACGCCATGCACGCCTGCCGCATACAGCACGCCGCCGCACGCGCAGGCCAGCAGCTTGGCACCGACCAGCGCCGGCCCTGAACCGGTCAAGACGATCCAGGTCGCAAGAATGGGATTACCCTCGGCCGCGGCGCCGAATCGCTCGACCGCGGCGTAGGTCAATACGCCGTCGGCGAGCTGCAGAACGATGAAGATCGCCAGCCACAGGCGAGGCCTCATGCCGTGGATACAGCAAGGCCGATGCCCGTGGCGACGCGCGAAAACCGCTCATGCAGACCGACTAGTCTGCGTGACGGATGACTTACTTCTTCGTCATCTTGAAGTTCGTGACCGTGGCTTCGGTATTGTGCGCGAAGCGCAATCCGTAGACGCCATCGGTCGACTTCAGCTTCCCGGCCGCGACGACGTCAGCCTTCTTGTAGCTGCCGACCACCGTGCCGTTGATGGCGCATTCGATGGTGTCGCCGTTGACGCTGAGTGCAATGTCCTGCTTGACGGGCTCGTTCTTGCCGGCCGCCTTGTTGATCGCGGCGTTCGGCTCCGGCTTGCGCGCGCTCACCTGGAACGGCGCCGGACCCATGCCGCGGACGATGAACGTGCCGTTGCCGTAGGCCGAGCAGTAGATGTAGCTCTGGTTGTCGGTGCCAAGGTCGTTGCCGGCAATCATGATTCCGTACGGATGCGGATGCTCCATCAGGTTCATGTACTTCGGCTCGGTAAACGTCGCTGACACGGTGTAGTTGCCCGCCGCCGTATTAGCGGGATTCCAATACGTCACCGCCGGTCCGGTGCGCACCGAGATGACGCCGTTCTTCTCTTCGAAGCGGGCGTTGTTGAGCACCTGCCCGGCTTTCTCTTCCTGCGCGTCGATCTTCCCCGTCCAGCCCTTCGCGAAAATCCCGCCGTCTTTGACAGCGACCGCGGCATCCTGGGCGAAGGCCGACGCGGTGGTACACAGAGTAATGGCAACGGCTACTGCAAAAGCGTTAACTCGCATGATGGTTCCTCTCAAGAATGGTTCCGCCGTCGTCTCGAAGAGCGACAGCGGCGCCTCGGGCCGCAGCTCTGAAGGAGCGGAGGCGAGATAACTATACTGTAGGCTATGGTGAATCGCTCAGCTCCGCTGATGCTGGTGGCGTGGCTTGCCGGCTGTTCGTCACCGGCCACACCGCAACCCGGCGCGCCGCCGTCGTCTCCCGCCCCCGCCACATCACCGTCCGCACCCGCAGGCGACCGCAAGTACCTGCTGGAGCGCGTCGACGACGCGGCGGTCGTGCAGCTGTATGCGGACGGCTTCGCATCGCTGCCGCTGAAACAGAAGACGCTGATCTATCACCTCTATCAGGCCGCGCTCGCCGGCCGCGATATCTTCATCGACCAGAAACATCGGGACGCGCTGGAGATGCGCGAGGTCATCGAACAAATCGTCGCGTACCCGAGCGGCGTCGACCCGGCTACGCTGGCCGAGATCCAGCGCTACGCGAAGTTGTTCTGGCTCAATAACGGCCCCTACAACAACCTCACCGCCAGAAAATTCGTGCTCAAACTCACGCCCGACGCGCTCGATGCAGCCGTCGCGGCGTCCGCGAAAGCGGGCGCGAAATACCGGACCGGGTCCGAAACGATTGACCAGAAACTCGCGCGCCTCGCGCCGATGTTCTTCGATCCCAACGTCGATCCGATCGTCACCAACAAGACGCCCGGGCCGGGCAAGGACATCCTGCAGGCCAGCGCCAACAATCTCTATTCCGGCGTCTCGATGGCGGACCTGACCGGCTTCACCGAGAAGTACGGACTCAATTCCCGGCTGGTCAAGCGAGATGGCAGGTTGATCGAAGAGGTGTATCGCGCCGACGGCAAATACGGCGCGTACATCACCGAGATCATCAAACATCTCGAGGCGGCCAAACCGTTCGCGGAGCCGCCGATGGCCAAGGCGCTCGACGCGCTGATCCGTTTTTACCGCACCGGCGAAGAGGCCGACCGCAAGGCCTACGACATCGCCTGGGTCCAGGACAAGAACTCACCGGTGGACACCATCAACGGATTCATCGAGGTCTACATGGATCCGCGCGGCGTCAAGGGCAGCTGGGAAGGCCTGGTGTTCTACGTCAACCAGGAGAAGACGCAACGCATCAAGACGCTCGCCAACCACGCGCAATGGTTCGAGGATCACATGCCCTGGGATGCGAAGTACCGCAAGCCGAATGTCCAGGGCATCGTCGCCAACGCGATCGATGTGGTGGTCGAGACTGGCGATTCCGGCCCGGTGACGCCGATCGGCATCAACCTGCCGAACGATCAAAGCGTGCGCGAGCAGTACGGCAGCAAGTCGGTCGCGCTGTCGAACGTCAACGAAGCCTACGACAAGTCGTCCCCCGGCGGGATGCGCGGCGAATTCTCGTGGACGGCGGAGGAAGCCGAGCGCGCGCGGAAGTTCGGGACGTTCAGCGGCGAGCTGACCACCGACATGCACGAAGTGATCGGCCATGCATCAGGCCGGCAGGCGGAAGGCAAGGCCAACCCGCAAGCCCTGATCAAGGAACACTTCTCCGCTCTCGAGGAGGGCCGCGCCGACCTCGTCGGCTTGTACTTCATCGCGGACCCGAAACTGGTCGAGATTGGCGTCGTTCCCGCCGCCGACCATCAGGACATCATCCTGGCCGAATACGAAGCCTACACGCGCAATGCCCTGGTGCAGCTTCGGCGCGTCCGTGAAGGCACGCAGATCGAAGAAGACCACATGCGCAACCGCCAGATGATCGTGCGGTGGTTGATGGCCAATACCCGGGCGATCGAATCGCGCACTCGTGACGGCAAGACCTACCTGGTAATGGTCGACGCCAAGGCCTTTCGCGAAGGCGTCGGCCGCCTGTTGGCCGAAGTCCAACGGATCAAGTCCGAAGGCGATGCGGCCGCGGCCGCAAAGCTGTTCGACACCTACGGCATCCATTTCGACGCAAAGCTGCGCGACGAGGTGGTCGCGCGCGTCGACAAGTTGAACCTGCCGTCGTATAGCGGCTTCGTGATGCCGAAGCTGACCGCCGTGACCGGCGCCAACGGCGCGATCACCGACGTCACGATTTCCTATCCCCAGGATCTGACGAAGCAAATGCTGGAATACTCAGGCGTCCGCCGCTGAAGCGTTCGACTCGCGCCGGGTCTCCGCCATTCCGCTCGCGTCCTTCACCGCCTGCACGATCTGGTCGAGATCGTACGGCTTGCCGACGATTTCGAACACTTCCTGGTTTTCGCCGGCCACCTCCTTGACGCGGCGCGCGTTGGTCGTCGTGATCACGAAGCGGAGGCCTTTGAACGCGGGCATCACGCAGGCGACCCGGAATTCGCGCCAGTTCTTGTCGTAGGGCGGCGCGATATCGTAGATGATCACGCGCGGCTGGTATTGCCGCATCAGATATTCGACGTCGATCTTCCCTTCGCGCATTTCGTGGGTATAGGTGGTCACGACGACGAAGCCGGCGTGTTCCAGGACGATGCGGAGCAGCTCCACGGTATCGGGGCTGGTATTGATGATCGCGACGACCGGCGGTTTCTGCATGCAACGACCGTATCGAATTCGGGACGCGCTGTGCAATCTCAGCCGCGCACTTTTTTGCGCAATCGATCGCGCTCGGCCTGAGCTTTTCCGTAAGCGGATTCGCTGACCTGTAACTCTTTGCGCGCGGCCTTTTCCGCGCCGGCGGCGTCGGCCAGCTCTTTCTCGAGGCGCTCGCGGGTCCGTTCGGCGCGCTCCCATGCCCGGCGCGCGCGATCCAGCGCCGCCTCGGCTTCGCGTTCGGCGGCTTCGGCGAATCGCAGCCGCTCCCTGGCCATCGCGAGTTCCTTCACGTCACGTTCACGCTTTTGGTTCGTGGCCGCGTCGCTCTTTGGGGCCGATGGCTTCGGTAACGGCTTCGGGGCGGCGTGCGGCCGGGCCGTAATCGTCACGCCCTCCAGCGCTTCGAACCCGGTGCGCCGCAGCGGCTTGACCAGCCGGCCGGGCGGATCGGTCGTTGGTAGTGCGTCAAGCGTTTCCGTCACCGGCGTCATGACAGCGTCCGAAGTACTGTTGCCGGCCTCTTCGAGCATGCGGCGAATCGCATCCTTCGCGCGGCGCATCGCTTCGGCGTGAAAGGTGTCCGCCGCGCGGACATCTGCATTCTTGCCGGCCAGCATCTGCTGGTAGGCGGTCCGCACCTGCCCGGATGTTTTCACGACGTCGTCATAGAGCTTCCGCTGACGCCAATACAATTGATTGACCGCCCAGGCAGCGAGGTTGGGTTTCTCGAGCTTCTTGATCGCGCTGTCGCCCGTCGCCTTGGCCAATGCGTTGCGGGCGGCGGTGAATTCGTCGAGCGGCAATTGATAGAGCTCGTCAATTTGGTCATCAACCTTGGCCATCGAGGTCATTATCCGGCCTGACCTCTCTGACCGCCAGCCTCCAGACCGCCCGGCTGGCCTGCTGATTGCTTTGCTAATCGCTATGACACTCGACCGTGAAGGTGTGCTGATCAATTGTCCCTCGTGCCAGACGCGGAACCGTCTGCGCTACGCAGGACTGGGCCGCGCCACCAAATGCGGCAAGTGCCAGATGGCGCTCCCTTTCCCGTCCGAACCAATCGACGTTTCGTCGGCCGAAGTCTTCGATGCGGCGACAGCGGCGGCGGGCGTGCCCG